>VXPN01000130.1 GCA_009839535.1 Boseongicola sp. SB0662_bin_57
AGACCGTGTTCACATCCAGATCGAAACTGTCGGGCACATCCGTGGCCACGCAGCAGCGGGTGAACCAGCTGATATTGGCAAGCGTGTCCTGAAGCCTGGCAAAGTCATGCAAATCGGCTAGCGTCGAAGGACGATACACGCCGGTGTCGAGATCAAGCGTCTGAACGGCAGCTCCACCCGTGCCAAAGTAGACTTTGTTGCCGCCAATCTCGATCGACCGATCCGGGTCACGCCCGTGCAGGAAAAATGTCTTGGCCGCTTGGTCCACGGCACCTTCGACCAGATCCGGCGGAAACAGGACCCGTCCGGCACCATTGTCGATGGCACCGACCGCCAACAAGTCTGCATGCAGCCGGGGCGGGACTTCTCCCATCCCCAGCTTCTCCAAGAGGTCCAGCGCCGTGTCATGGATGCGGCGCATCTCGGATTCTGACAACGGCTTGTAGCTGCCACCGGTCTGGCCTGGTGGGCAAGGATCTCGTTCAGGCCCTGCAGAACGTATCGCCAGCCTTTCGCGTCGACCAGTTCGCTTCCCACGCTGCATCACAGTGCTCACCCATCTGCTGCCTTCACATTGAAGGATTCTGGAGGGCCAGATCGCAACAGAATGCCACTTACTATCAATTCACCAACAAAAGATTTCGAAATTTTGAGAAATGAGACGAAACGTTTGCGAATATTGTCCGGCTCGTCACCTCATGCGACCGGATCGTATCGTAGCGTGGGCGCAGCCAATGAAATCGCGCACCAAGGTTGTTGTAATCGGCGGCGGCATCGCTGGCTGTTCAACGCTGTACCACCTGACCCGGGAAGGTTGGAGTGACGTGGTTCTGGTCGAACGCAACGAATTGACCAGCGGAACCACTTGGCATTCGGCGGCACAGGTAACCAATTTTGGCATCAATCCGACGATGGTCGGGCTGAAGACCCATTCGATCAATCTCTACAAGGAACTGTCGGAAAACAAGGAGTACCCGATCAATTATCATCACGCGGACGGAGGCATCCGGCTGGCAAACACCGAAGAGCAAATGCAGGGCTATCGCCACTTTGCGTCCATGGCGCGCGGCATGGGCGTGGATCTGGAAGTCATCGATGCCGAGGAATGTGCCCGTCGCCACCCCCTGATCTCGACCACCAATCTCCTAGGTGGTCTGTGGGATCCTCTGGACGGAGACATCGACCCGGCACAGTTGTGCCAGGCATTGGCCTTTCACGCACGCAAGGCGGGGGCCGAGGTTTATCGCAACACCTCCGTAATCGATCTGACCCAGCACGAGGACGGCACCTGGACCGCGCATACGGAAAAGGGCGACATCGATTGCGACATCGTGGTCAATGCCTGCGGATATCGGGTCAACGAAGTGGCCATGATGATGCGCGTGCATCACCCCGTCGCTTCGATGGAACACCAGTATTTCCTGACCGAGGACATTCCCGCGATCAAGGACGCCAGCCACCGCATGCCGTTGTTGCGCTGCCCGATCAGCGACTTTTACAGCCGCCAGGAAAAGGGCGGCCTGCTGGTTGGCTTCTATGAGCAGGATTGCAAGACTTGGGGCATGGACGGGATTGACCCGAACTTTGTCAATGCCCTGTGCCCCGACGACCCGGAACGCGTGGTGGACGTGCTTGAAGGGGCGTTTGAAAGAGTGCCTGCCCTTCGAGAAGCCGGCATCCGTTCGATCGTGAACGGGCCGATCACCTACACCATCGATGGCGCGCCTCTGGTCGGTCCCATCCCCGGCAAACGGAATGCCTTCTGCATAGTCGGCCTGCGTGCCGGTCTGGGCGAGGGCGGCGGGCACGGCTGGCTGCTTGCGCAGCAGATTGTCCATGGCGAAGCCTGCTATGACACCTGGTGCATCGACCCACGCCGTTTCACCGGTCACGCCAACGTTGAACTGACTGCGCTGAAGGCGATCGAAGACTACCAAAATGAGTTCCAGTTCCACTTCCCGCACGAACACCGCCCTGCAGGTCGGCCCGCAAAGACCACGCCGCTGACGCCGGTCATGGCGGCCGAAGGCGCCGAGTTCGCCGTTGTGAATGGATGGGAGCGGGTCGACTACATCAAGCCCACACCCGATTTTCGCCCTTTGCCCAGCTTCAACTTTGACGAGGCCTTCGATGTCATTGCCGCCGAAGTCAAGAACGTCCAGGAAAATGTCAGCTTGGCCGAGGTCAACGGCTTCAACCGGTTCGAGATCACCGGCAACGACCGCCATGCCTTCCTTGACCGGATGTTCTGCGGCAATGTCACAAAGCGTGAAGGTCGCGTTGGGCTGGGATATCTGCTGAACCATCTTGGCATGGTCAAGTGCGAGGCGACGGTTGCCAACCTGCCTGCCTCTGACCGTGGGCCTGAACGTGTCTGGTACGGTTCTGCCGCAGCCAGCGAATACCACGACATGGACTGGCTGACAGCTCACATCGGGGCCGCCGAAGACGTCAGGATCAGGTCCTTGACCAACGATCAAACAATCCTGGTGCTTGCAGGCCCCAAAGCGCGGCACGTGCTGTCAGCCTGTGCCCGTGGCGATTGGTCGAAAGAGGCGTTTCCCTGGCTAAGCGTGCGAGAGAGTTTCATTGGGTTCTCACCGGTGACGGTGCTGGGTGTCAGCTTCTCGGGTGAACTGGCCTACGAGATCCACGTCCACAACGCCGCGCTCCATGCCGCCTACCTGGCGCTGCGTAACGCTGGCAAAGCGCATGGCATGAAGCTGTTCGGGGGCCGCGCGATCGAGTCAATGCGCATTGAAAAAGGCTTCATGCACTGGAAAGCAGACCTGATCACCGAATTCGATCCGTTCGAAACCGGGCTGGGCCGGTTCGTGAAGCTGGGAAAGGGTGATTTCATCGGAAAGGGCGCCCTGTTGAAGCGTCAGGCCGAAGGACCGCGCCAGAAGCTGGCAACGCTGAAGATTGACGCAACCCATGCACCGGCACATGGCGGCGCTTCGCTCATGCAAGGTCATACGGTAGTGGGCACGATCACCTCGGGCGACTGGGGGCATCGGGTGGGCATGAACCTGGCTCTTGCCTTCGTCGAGCCAGAGCTGGCAAGCGAAGGCAGCACCATGCAGCTGGATCTGTGTGGCGACCTGATCGCGGCCGAGGTCATCGCGCCTTCGCCTTACGACCCCTTGCATGCGCTGACGCGCAGGTAAGCAGACCATGGAGCAGGATGCCGTGTCCATCCTGGCGGAGCCGGGCTTCATTCCAACGGAGTTGGCGTCGGTGCAGGACGCGCTGCGCGTCGCCAACCAGACTGGACAGGAGGCAAGGCATGGCGTTCGGGTCTGCACGAGGGATGAAATTGGTCTGCTGGACGGCGCGAAGTTCAAGGCCCGTACGAGCCTGCGACCATTGGAGGCGCCGGTCAGAAAAAGACGTCGCCCGCCGGAATCACAACTTGACCCGTTGAGGTCCGGAGCACTAGCCGGCCGACCTCGTCCACAGTCTCGAATATGCCCGTGATCTCTTCCGTCCCGGTGCGCGCGGTCAGGGTCTCTCCAAGTCTTGCCGCCCGCGACAGCCAAGCATCCCGAACTGGCCCGAAGCCCTCGCGGTCAAGGAGTGCCTCGCCTTCAGCCATGGCACCTGCCAGGCGCGCCAGCAGGTCTTCGGCCGCGAAGTCGATTCCGGCATCCCTGAGACAGGCCGGCGGCACTGCCGTGTCGTGCAGACCCGTTGGGGCTTCAACAAGGTTGACCCCGAACCCGACAGCCAGCCAGTAGAGTCGTTCGGCCGCTCCTGAACTCTCGAGCAGGATGCCGGCTACCTTGCCGCCCGAAAGCAGCACGTCATTCGGCCATTTTAGCGAAAGCCGCTCCTCCGGAACCTTGCCAGCCAACGCGACGCAAAGCGCGTTCGATGCCGTGAAGGTCCGCAACGCCGCCTCTGCCGGAGTCGCGTAAGGCTGCCAGATCAGCGTTGCCGCGAAGTTGCCCGGCGGATTCTGCCAGGTCCGCCCCCTGCGACCTCGGGCAGCCGTCTGGTGTCGCGCCATGATCCAGGTCGGCCGTTCAAGATCCCTCGCCCGCCGCACCGCTTCGGCCATGGTGCTGTCGACCTCGTCCAGGACGATGCGATCCGTTCCATCAGGCCAATCCGGGACGGCAGCCGAATTCCGCCCCTCCGTCACTGAATGCGCACCGAACACGGCTGGCTTGGTCGAATGGCACCCAACGGAACGTGAAGCCTCTACCGGACCAGAGTTGCCGCAGCCGCCGCAGCCGGACCCTCGATGCCGGCGAGGTTCCAGAGGCCGACGAGCATCATCGCGGCAGACACGACCAGAAAGCCGGCGAGCACGGTCGAGCCACCGGCATCAAGTTCGCTCTCTTCGTCGCCGAAATACATGATGTACACGATGCGAATGTAATAGAAGGCCCCGATCACGCTGGCGATGACGCCAAGCACGGCCAGCCATGCGAGACCCGCGTCCACCGCCGCAAGCAGAACGGAGTACTTGGCGAAGAATCCGACAAGTGGCGGAACGCCCGCGAGGCTGAACAGGAGCACAAGCATCGCCAGCGCCCTTGTCGGGCTGCGCCGCGAATACAACGACAGCGCCGAAATCTCGACCACAGGCGCGCCGTCCCTTTCCATTGACAGTATGAAGGCAAACGTCCCGACGTTCATGGTGACGTAGATCACGAGGTAAATCAGCATCGCCTCGACGCCGGCCACCGTGCCGGCCGTCAGCCCCATCAACGCAAACCCCATGTGCGCAATCGACGAATAGGCCATCAGCCGCTTGATGTTGCGTTGCCCGATCGCCGCAACGGCGCCGAGAAACATGGACGCAACGGACAGCGCCGCGAGAATCTGCTGCCAGTCGCCGACGA
>VXPN01000066.1 GCA_009839535.1 Boseongicola sp. SB0662_bin_57
CCATTGCTCCTGTCTCCCTGTCATTGGCCGCATGACGGCGGCGGGGAGGACAGTACCATGCCTCGCGAGAGAATGGAATCCGTTGTTTTGTATTATACACTAGGCACAGCTGGCTTGAGACCAACATACAACGGGAACTTGCTGCCGCCCGCACGGAACGGAATCAGGTCCTCGCCGAACGCGTGCCTGAATTTCTCGCTGATGTCCTTCGCGAGGTCCTCGTCCATCAGCAGCAGGTGGATCGGGTGGGACGGCGGGTCTTGGTGGAGCGCGATCGCAGGCGCTGCGTTGGAGTCTGTTATTCGGCCTTCAGTGGCCAAGCGCTTGGCAAAGAACGGTGCCACCGGATGCCGGTCAGCTGGCCGGTCAAAGTACTGGAGATTGGAATGGTGGATATTGTACCCGATCCCACCGTAGTGAAGGTTTGCACTAGCGCCGCTCTTTTGCGCATTTTTCTCCAGATATGCTCTCAAGTCTTCTTGAGTTCCTTCCTTGTGCAGTTCAGCATTCGTCACGACAAGTCCGGGCGTAGATCTCGCAACCCAAGCTTCCAGTTCACGCAACGCGGCGCTCTTCCCTGCATTGTTCGGTCCAACGAACACGACGATGTCATCCTCTTCCAGCGTCAGTTCGGTCCCGTCCGAGAACGTGATGGTCTTGAAGAGCAGGCGAGGACGCCGTGGATTGTCCGTATCGTTCAGGGCTTCGCCCTCGTGAATCTCGCTTGCCATCGTTCCTCCGCGGTTTGGTTGATGCCGTGCTCAGGCCGGACCGAGCCACGATTCAAGGGCACTGAACCGGGCTGGTCTTGCAGGACTCCCGAACCTGTTGCAACTTCTGTTTTGGAATTGATTGTCGGCTCTGGTCTGGTGGTGCTGTTCAACCGTCCTGCTCGTCGAACGGGTGCATTGCTCTTGCGTCGTTCAAGGCGCGTTCGAGGGAGGACGTGGCATGGGAATCTGGCTTCGATCCGGCATGGAGCATCCAGTGGCAATCGACTGAAGTGCGATTCAAACCTCTTCCAGAGGTGGCCCGAATGTGAGATTCGCGCAGGGGAACGAGTGCCAAGGGCAAGCTCAGGATGCATGAGCCGACGGAGACCTGCGACGGTTCCGGATTGACTGTACGAGAAAGGGACATCGACCATGAAAGTAGCTCGCAAGGAAGTCCTGAGCCGAATGAAGGAAGCCGCCGAAATGGCCGCATTGGGCATCAGGTCAACGGCACAGGCTGACCGAGCACTTGACTGGGGTCGGGAACAAAATGCCCGTCTCAGGCAGCGATTGCCCGAAACCGAAGCAATCGAAGCCTGGGTCCAGACAAACGCCGAGAGATTCGGATGGGGCGAGAGGCCGGAATCCTCCTCGCTCGAACACCTCGAACAGGTTTTGACCGAAACCGTCTCGGCCATTCTGCAGAAATCCGACAGACGGGGCCGGATTGCCGTCAATGCAATCGTCGGGAAGCTGGGCGGTGTGGCGGCTACTGGCGGAATAGCGGGGCTGGTTGCAAACTTTGGCATCGCGTCAACGGGAACCGCGATTGCGTCGCTCTCCGGCGCGGCGGCAACCACGGCAAAGCTCTACTGGATCGGGTCCTTGGTCGGCCTAGGCGTCGCCGGAGGCGGGCTCTTGCTTGCGGCCGGCGGCCTTGGAGCCGGTGTTGCAACCGGTGCGTTGGGAGTACGGACGATACTTGGAAGGGCGCGTTCCGAAGATGACCTTGAGGAGCACGAAAGGGCGATCCTTGTCGCGTGCGTCGCACTGATCCAGTCGATAAGGGAGCAGCGCGAAAGCGGCCAGGAACCTTCCTCGACCGATTTGCGGCTTGTCGCGGAACACGCGTTGATTCCCCTTGTCCACAAGATCAATCAACACTGGGACACCGTGTCCCTGCAGGAGAGTGGAAAGAGCGGATGTCGACCCTTCAACCGAAGTCTTGCCATCTGGCAACGGCGCAAACTCGATCGATGCAGGACGGAGCTCGGGCGGATCACGCTGTCGGCGATGATGGCGACAGACAGATGTTGAGCCGAAGCGCGGCGGTTGTCATCGCTGTCACGCTTCAGCGTCTCGTGGAGGACGCTGCGCGGTTCTGGGCGCTGGAGGAACGCCTGGTGCTGGATTCTCTTCGAAGATCGGCGTCAGGCCTGAACGACGCCAGCGTGGAACGGCTCGCCAAGCATGTCGGAGCCATGTCTCCCGAACAGCTGCGCGGCTTGGCAGCCAACGTGAAGGGCATATACCATGAGCTCCTGTTCGTGCATGCCGAGAACAACGATGGCGACGAGGTGACCGCGCAGGTCTTCGAAGCAACCAATCATCCTAGGGCCGACGTCGAGTTCGTCGTGGATGGTGACGTCATCCAGGCGATTCAACTGAAGGCGGTCGCATCGCCGAGCGCAATCAGGGAGCACCTGGCCCGATATCCGGAGATCGAGGTCGTGGCCACGGAAGAAGCCGCGGCGGCCATGCCGTCGGTCACGTCGTCCGGACTTTCCAATGCCGAACTTTCGCGTCAAGTCGAATCCGTCCTCTCCGATCTGCCCGGCGACACCTTGGCGGGAGAGGCTTTGGACGGCGCCGCTACGTCGGCCCTTCTGGCCGGCGCAGCAACTGCCGCTCAGGTTCTGCGTTCGGGCAAGGTTTCCAGACAACAGGTTTCCAAGGCACTCGGGGACGTTTCCGTTGGCGTTGTTGCGGCAACCGCGTTGGACGCGCTTCTGTAGGGCCACAAACTTCCGTCGGCCTCGATCAGTTCCAAGGCATTCCAATGGCGCGCAACGCCTTTCGTGGTCATCCTGCAATGTTCCGTGTCACGTGTACCACTCACTCATTGCAACTGAAGGCTCTGCGCAGACCAGAACCATCGTCCAATCGACAATCGTCCAACCGGCGGTAGCCTGCTATTGGGAAGTCGGCTACCATGCGCCAAAGTTCGGGACCAAGTGAGCTCGTTATGATTACAGTCAACCTGACTCAGGCCAGAGAGCGTCTCTGCGAACTCCTCCACAATTTGGAGATCGGTCAAAAAGTGGCAATCACCCGTCGTAGCAAAACCGTGGCGCACCTTTCCGCCTTTGCCCGTCTCAAGAAGCCATTGCCGCTGAGGGAACTGGCGGAGTTTCGAGCGGCCATGCCCTTGGTTGCGTCCCCTCTCGGCAAGGCTCCTGCGCGAAGTTCGGAACAAGCGGCCCTCTATCGCCTTGTTGCCAAACCTAAACGAATTCTAACGGGCTTGAGAGTGGATCAGCCGTTTCGCGACCCGTCTGGAAGTCGGAGACGCCCCGCGTCTCGCGAGTTCGCAGAACCGCGGTGCGGTAGCGGCTTGCTGCTTCGAAAGTGTGATGACTCTGGCGATAAGCGCGCCGGGATTGCCCGCAACCGGAGAGATCGTGCTGCCGGGCCATGGCGATTGACCGGATGAGCGAAGCGGCCCCGATTCACCATGGGCAGGTTCTGACCGGCCCTCTGTTCAGCGAGCCGATGCGAGTCGAGACCGTGCGCGCGAACGGCGCCAGTTCCTGGGTCGCGGGTCTGGTTGGAACGCAAACAGAGCGCTTTCGCAGCGTCGGGCTCACCGCTGACGACATTGCGGGCCTCACGATATCCGGCTCCGACCTCTCTTACGATGCCGACGGGCGGCTGCTCAGACTCGGGCTCGAGGCCCATGCGCTCGGGATCGCCCACGAGTTCGATCCCTGTTTCGGCCTTTCGATATCCCGTGTGGATCCGCTGCCGCATCAGCTTGAAGCCGTCTACGAGCACCTGCTCAAGCTTTCCACGGTACGGTTTCTCCTCGCCGACGATGCCGGCGCCGGCAAGACAATCATGGCCGGGCTGCTCGTACGCGAACTCATGCTGCGCGGGCTTGCGGAACGAATTCTCGTTGTTTGCCCCGCAAACCTCACCTTTCAGTGGCAGCGCGAACTAAGGGAAAAGTTCGACGAGAAGTTCCTCGTGCTCAAGGGCGGCGACATCCGGGACCAGTTCGGCGTCAACCAGTGGCTGGAGCAGCCGCGGATCATCACCTCTCTCGATCTCGCAAAGCGTACCGAGATACTCCCCGGCCTTCGCCAAGTCCACTGGGATCTGGTCATCGTCGACGAGGCGCACCGCATGTCGTGGTCGCCACCGGCCAGGAAGACAGCACGCTATGCCCTCGGCGAGCTGCTCCGCGACAGCGCCGATCATATCCTTCTGTTGACCGCAACGCCGCACAAGGGTGATCCGGAGAACTTCACGCTCTTCCTGCAACTCCTCGACCAGGACGCCTACGCCGACGTCAAGTCCATTCGCGAGGCCATGGACCGCCAACGGGCGCCGTTCTACCTGCGGCGCACCAAGGAGGCGATGGTCTACTTCCCCGAGCGCGAGTCCAACGGCGAATGGCATGCGCGCCCGGTGTTCACTCGGCGCATTCCACAGACGGTCGATTTCAAGATCGACGACGCCGAATTGCAACTCTACAGCGAGATCACCCGGTTCGTGAAGCGACAGAGCGTCAGTGCCGCCGCCCAGGGAGACAATCCGCGCGCGCGAGCCGTCGGCTTCTTGATGGCGTTGTACCAACGGCGTCTCGCCTCCAGCACCTACGCGATGCGGCGGTCGCTCGAGAACAGGGCGAGACGCCTGGAAGAAGGGCTGAAGCGCGCCCAGACCATCGCGCTGACGGCGCCGCCCACGCTTCCCGACCCCGATGAGCTCGACGAGATGGAGGATGCGGAACGGGAGCGCCTTGATGGCCGAACCCGCACCATAACCCAGGGCTGGGCCAATGAATTAAAAAAAAATACCACCCCCCCCACAGATAGAGCAAAAGCTGTTGGAGAGGGTT
>VXPN01000231.1 GCA_009839535.1 Boseongicola sp. SB0662_bin_57
GCCCGATGCTGTTGACTGTAGCCGGAGCGGTCGCCAAATGTTTCACGATCGAATTCGGCAGATTGGCGATTCGCCATGCGGTTGCGAAGTTTGTCGACCGCCGCCAAATCGATCGTCGGGAACGGCCGCGACCTTGCAGGTCGCCCAAGCAGGATGAAAACCGTGAAATGGTCACCGGAAAGGACGCAGGTAAACAGTTGGAACGAATGGGATCCGCTCAAGCACGTCATAGTCGGATACGCGACGGATTGTCATATTCCGCCGCCGGAACCGGCCCTCGAAGCCAAGGTCCCAGAGGACTCCGACATGAGAGGGCAGTGGGGAAAACGACCCCAAGACATGATCGACCGTGGCAACGAACTGCTTGATGCGTTCGCAGAAATGCTGCGCGGTCGCGGTATCAGGGTTGACCGCCCGACTCCGATAGACTTTTCCCAACCCGTAGTCACTCCGGACTTCGAAACCGGCAGTGGGTTCGGATGCATGCCACCCCGCGATGTCCTGCTGACGGTCGGGAATGAAATCCTGGAAGCGACGATGTCCTATCGTTGCCGCTGGTTCGAATACCTGTGCTACCGTCCCTTGTTGACGAGGTACTGGGAGGAGGACCGAAACTTCCGGCACGAGGCTGCGCCAAAACCGCGGCTGGCCGACAGCGATTATCGCCCCGACTACCTTTCCGGAAGCATCAGCATTGAAACCCGGCTGGAGTGGACCGCAGAAAAGTACTTCGTGACGACGGAGGAGGAACCGCTGTTCGATGCCGCAGATGTCTTGCGATTCGGAAAGGACCTCGTTGTTCAGCACGGGTTCACGACCAACCTGAAGGGAATCGAATGGATTCGGCGCCACTTTCCGGAACACAGGGTACATGCGACCAATTTTCCCGGAGACCCGTACCCGATCCATATCGATGCGACCTTCACGCCAATCAGGCCAGGCCTCATCCTGAACAATCCCGAACGCCGTTTGCCGGATGATCAGAGAGCACTGTTCACGAGGAATGACTGGGAGATCGTCGATGCTGCCCGCCCCGCTCACAATTCGCCTCCGCCGCTATGCTATTCGTCGACATGGCTGTCGATGAATGTCCTCGTGCTTGATCCCAAGACCGTTTGCGTGGAGAAGTCGGAGGTCCACCAGGCGGAGCAACTCGACCGTCTCGGAATGGAAGTTATCGAAGTGGATCTTCGTGACGCGTATGCGTTCGGAGGAGGTTTGCACTGTTGTACGGCAGACGTATACCGGGAAGGCGGAATCGAGGACTATTTTCCCGTCGAGCCTGATTTCGCCGGGGCTATGTAACCGCAGTTGCGAGCGTTGCGCAGCGCGCCGGGCTTGCGCTTGAGCACTGTCACGTGTGGCCGGAGGCCCGGGGACTTGAAGACGGTCAGAAAACTGGTCAGATTCTGACAAGCGAGAATTCTCGCAGGACTCATCGATCCACGAATCCACGCCACTCCGATCCCGCGGCAGGCAGCCGACGAAGGAACGCCAATGAACCGCTACGAACGATTGATGAAGCGCATAGATGAGGGCGAACGGATCCTCATTGACGGCGCAACAGGTACGGAAGTCGAGAGACGCGGCGTTCCCCAGTTGGACAATGCCTGGAACGGAGGCGGCGCGTTGAGCCATCCGGACGTCCTTCGCACGGTTCATGAGGATTACATTCGCGAAGGCGCGGAAATCGTCATTTCAAACACGTTCGCCACGCATCGGCATGTGCTGGTTGACGCAAAGGTCGAAGACAAGTTTGAGCGATTGAACCGCCGAAGCGTCGAGATTGCCAGGGAGGCGCGAGATCGCATGGCGGCTCCGGACGTTTTGGTGTCCGGTGGCATTTCGTACTGGTCCTTTACGGACAATTGGCCGGAGCCTGAGAGCCTGCGCGGCAGCACCGAAGAACAGGCGTCGGTCATGGCCGAAGCAGGTGCAGACTTGCTGATGCTGGAGATGATGGTGGACATCGACAGCATGCTGGTCGTACTCGAGGCCGCCCAAACGAGCGGATTGCCGGTGTGGGTCGGGCTGTCCTGCGAGCGGAATGCCTCGGGTGCCATGACGCTCTTGCGAGGCGGCGGCCTGGCCGATGCCCTCGACGCTCTGGCTGGTCGCGAGGTTCCGCTCGTAAGCGTCATGCACACGGAGGTGGAAGACATCGACGCCTGCCTTGACATCGTTCAGGACCGCTGGCCGGGACCGGTCGGGGTCTATGCGCATTCGGCACGTTGGGAGGGCCACGTCTGCTTTTTCGACAACACAATTCTCCCGGACGCCTATGCAAGCCATGCGCAATCATGGCTGCGACGCAGCGTGCAGGTCATAGGCGGCTGTTGCGGCTTGGGCGTCGACCACATCAGGGCCCTTCGCGAAATTCTGTAATCCGGCTCAGCAGCACCCGTCGGGCGTCTTGCAGGTCACGTCAGTCGCGATCTTCAAAACCCCGGCAAAGGGAATCGCCGAGCCTGGCCAATGCACCGCATCGGCAGCTGGCCGGAAAGGTCGATCCGATGCGCAGCGTTCGCGTTGAATGTCGTGTCCCCACGCAGCGCAGCGAACGTGGCGGCGCGGAACAGCGACCAAGGCCTGTCCGAACTGACGCAGGGAGGGAGCCCGCTTGTATTCGAACGACAGGGCAGCTATCGGCAATTCTTCCATTTTCCGCAGAGGCGAACGATGAACGTGTCGGAAGACAGCTGGTTTGACGCTCAAGTCTCCGAGGCATTGGGGCAAAGCAGGATGCCGCACGCAAGGGTTGCACGTGAGGGCGCGTTTCAGCTGGCCTCCGTCGTCGACGTGTCGGGCCTGGCGCTTGCCGCCATGACGGCCGCTGCGCAACAGCTGGCTCTGCTGGTTGGCGCTGCAGAAGTCTCCATCGACCGACGCCGAACCGAGCTTTGGTGCGGGATGACGCTGAGGCCGGAGAATTGGGCCTTGCCGGAAGCATGGGACCCGGTTGCCGGAAACTACCGGACCAAGGATGGCTGGATCCGGCTGCATACGAACGTGCCGAGACATCTGTCGGCCACGCTTCGCGTGCTTGGGGCGGATGCGGATCGCGACGACGTGGCCCGGAAGGTCCTGTCATGGAATCGCCTCGATCTTGAACAGGCCATTGTTGAGGCCGGGGGCGTGGCCGCCGCCATGAACCGGCTGTCTGATTGGGCGGCACATCCTCAGGGACGGGCCGTGGCCAACGAGCCATTGATCCACTGGCAGGAATTTACGGGGTCCCAGCCCCGTTTGCCTGCCTTCGCGAAGACCCTTGACGGACTGCGAGTCCTCGACTTGACTCGCGTCCTGGCAGGGCCGGTCGCCACGCGTTTCCTTGCGGGCTTCGGTGCCAGCGTGCTCCGGATCGATCCGCCGGAATGGCGAGAGGACGGCATCGAACCCGAGGTGACGCTTGGCAAGGCTTGCGCGAGTCTCGATCTGCACGAGGCGAACGACCGGACGCATTTTGAAACCTTGTTGTCCGAAGCGCACGTGCTTGTACATGGCTACCGCCCCGGCGCGCTTGATCGGCTCGGATTTGGCGAAAGCCGCCGTCGCGAGATCAATCCCGACATCATTGACGTGTCGCTCTCGGCATATGGATGGACGGGACCATGGCGGGAGCGGCGCGGATTCGACACCGTCGTGCAGGTCAATTCAGGCCTTGCACATGAGGGCATGAAGCGCCTTGGCACGGACAAGCCGGTGCAATTGCCGATCCAGGCCTTGGACCATGCTACCGGCTATCTGATGGCCGCCGCCGCACTCTGTGCGTTGCGCCTGCAAAGGGCCGACGGGCATGCCAGATCAGCCAGGCTCTCGCTGGCGCGAACGGCTCACCTGCTGATTTCCAATGGCGTGCGGGATCCGATTGCCCCAACGTCAAGCGAGACTTGCGCCACGGAACTGGCAGAGATGACGCACTGGGGCCCTGCGCTTCGTGTCGCCTTTCCAGTGGCACTGGATGGGCGCGGCCCTATTTGGCAAAGACAGGCCGCCCCGTTTCGTTCGGCCAAGGCAGAATGGCCAACAAAAAAATCACAGGGCGTTGAGATCTGAGCGGGACAAGGCTCAATGGCTCTTCGGTAGCCGCGAACCGCCCCTGAGATTGACGCCCGATCCCGGGTCGCCGTTCAACTTCCTCATGGCAGATCCTGGATCCTGGCGAGAACGCGGCAACCGCTCGGACGGCGCTTGGAAGAGCCGGCGGCCCTCGGTCCAGACGCTGACAGTGAGACTCCTGCAGTTTGTCACGCGCCGGGGAATTCCGGCGCCCAGTCTTCCCCCCAAGCGTCCTTCCACAGCTTGTCGCAGGTCACGTTGGACTTGGCGCTGCCGCCACGCCAAAGATCGAACCTTTGCTCAGAATGGGTGTCGAAGAACGATGAAATCCTGTCGCGAAGGCCGTCGGCCGTTGCCGCATGCTCAGGGAGTTCGATCAGGTTCGTCCGTTCCAAGGGATCGTTGGCCAGGTGGTAGAGTTCGTCGGTCATTGGATAGGATCCTGCATTCTGGAACCGCATGGCATATAGCCACTCGCGGGTCCGGATGGCTCGCGTTTCCTCCTGTTCGAAGAAAATTGCGTCCGGCCAGTCTTGCATTTCACCCCTAAGCGCAGGGCCCAGATCACGTGCGCTGCTTGGCAGGCTTGGTCGCGCGTCGGCCACGCCAGTCATTGCCGCCAACGTCGGAAACAGGTCGATCTGGCTGACCAGTTCATCGCACACCAACCCCGCACCTACGGTGCTGACGCGATTCGCAGATCGTTGATATCACGTCGCTTTT
>VXPN01000431.1 GCA_009839535.1 Boseongicola sp. SB0662_bin_57
GATCCGTCAGGCCCGACCTGTGGTCCAGCACGAAGTTCACGGGCTGCGCGTGCAGGATTTCGCGATCCGCCCCGTAATCCGGGATGTCGCAGGATGCGAGAACATGAGCGACATCGGATTCGGTCACGACCTCTTGCGCAACCCGCACCTGGCCAGCGAGGCCATAGGAACGGGGCCTGCCCCCTGAAGCACAGGCCATCACGTGGTCGACGCGACACTGCGCCATTTTCTGCGCGGCCTGCACGGCGGTTCGAATCGCGCGTTCGGTTTCGCGCAAAACCGTCGTCTCTCCGAATTCAACGCCTCGCGACCGCGTTGTTGCCGCCCCGATGACGCGAAACTTCTCCTGCCCTGCCAGGTTGCCGATGCCCTCGTCGCTTGCGGCATCCATGCTCTCGTCGAGAACCAGGATCAGGCAGGTGATCTTGGATGTTCCGACGTCCAGAACCGCGATGACGCCCTTCTGAATTGCGGTCTGCCGCATCGCACGCATTGCACGCTGGTTGCGATAAAGGTCACCAATCATCGTTCAGGCCCGTTGCTCAACCATCATTAAGTGTCCCGATCGCCGTCTGGCCAAGGCGCAGGACCGGTCGCTGCGAGTTTCGGAAATCCACCACCGATATGTCCCGTTCAAGCAGGTCCTGCGCCACATCCAGCTCAATGACCCTCTTGAACGCCGTCACGGCCTGCGTCTCTGGCAACCTGATCGTCTGCCCGCGATCCAGGACCACGTCCCAACGACGCTCCCCCACCCGGATGAAGCCGCGCAGGCGGTCCCGAACCGGACGGGCAACGTCATAGAGCAGAAGCGCCTCCGGAATTGCCGCGTCCGCGCCAAGTCCCGCGACCAGGGGCAGGTCACGTCGGGAAACGCGCGACGGCACGGTCGCAACCCGATACCCGGTCTTGTCAAGAAGCTGCAGGCCGCCGTCTGAACGCCAGACCGCAACTGGCACTCGCTCATCGACCGCAACAATCAGGACACCTCTCGACCGGACCTGAAGCGATGCACGTGCGACGGCATCGAGCGCCTCGACCTTCTCCCTCAGTTCGTCAAGCCGCAGGCTGAATGGAGAGACCGGGAATTCGATGGAAAGGGATTCGCGGATGCTCGCAGCCAGTTCCGGCGATGCACCCTCGACAATCATCATCCGCACGATGAACTCCGGTCGCTCACCGATTTCATTGCGAAGCTCGGCAACGAACGCCAATGCACTCTCCCGCCGACCCTCGTCGAGCGCCCAGAGGCCGGCCAGCGTCGCCAACGCGATCACGGGCATCCCGTAACGCCGGAACGGACGCATCGACGGGCGCAGCATCAGCCGTTTCATCCTGTATTCCAGACGGGACGGAGCGGGATCCTTCATCGTTCGCATGACGCATCCTTCACGATCCAGTCGCAGAGTTCGGGGAAGCTGGTTCCACGAAGTGCAGCCTGCTCCGGCACAAGCGACGTCGGCGTCATTCCGGGCTGGGTGTTCGTCTCCAGCGCAAAAAGGCCCTGCAGGCCCCTTGAATCGTCCCACCGGAAATCGATTCGGCTGACTCCCCGGCAACCGAGCGCCTCGTGGGCTGTCTCGGCATGCGCGAGGCAGGCTTCCGTGATCACGTCCGGGACATTCGCCGGCAAATCGTGCCGCGAGCCGCCCGGCACGTATTTTGCATCGTAGTCGTACCAGCCATCGGTGAAGATCTCGGTAACGCAGAGCGCCTTGCCGCCCTTCACCGTCACCGTCAGTTCCCGGCCCGCCACATATGCCTCGACCATAAGCGGCTCAGGCATTTCGTCGTCGATCTCCGGCGGCCGGTTGGCTCGTTCCGGCACGATGCAGACGCCAACCGAAGAGCCTTCGTTGTTCGGCTTGACGACATAGGGTGGCGCCATGACGTGCCCTGACCTGATTTCCCTCCTGGAAAACAGCCCGCCATCCGCCACGGGAATGCCCGCCTTGGCGAAGGCCGCTTTCGAGCGCGTCTTGTCCATGGCGAGAGCCGAGGCCAGCACACCGGAATGCGAATAGGGAATCCGCAACCATTCGAGAATGCCCTGAACGCACCCATCCTCCCCCCAGCGTCCGTGCAACGCGTTGAAGACGACGTCGGGAGACGACGCCATCAGCCGCTCCACGATGTCTTGCCCGGCGTCAATGGCGGTGACATCGTAGTCCATCTCACGAAGTGCCGTGGCACATTCGTGGCCCGAGGACAGGGAGACCTCGCGCTCGGCCGAGCGTCCGCCCATGATTACCGCGACTCTGGGAAGTGCCCTGCTCGACATTCCTTCCCCACTTGCTGTCAGGGCGTTGTCCGCCCTCGTTTGCCTGCCTCATGCCGTCCGGGCCGGTTCCCCGACCCTCGCAATCTCCCATTCTAATGCAATTCCCGAGTGTTGGAAGACCTTTGTGCGAACCTCTTCGCCGAGCGCCTCCAAATCGGCTGCAGTGGCGCCTCCCAGATTGACGAGAAAATTCGGATGCATTGCAGACATCTGGGCCTGTCCGCGACGCGCGCCACGCAATCCGGCGTCCTCGATGACCTTCCAAGCCTTCAGGTCATGCGTGTCATCCGCCTTGCCCGTCGAGCTGTAGCCGGCCGGATTCCGGAACGTCGATCCCGCCGTCCGCGCCTTGGTGGGTTGTGTTTCCTCTCGCTTGGCGATTTGCGTCTTCATCTTCGCGTCCAGGACGTCAGGGCCATCCAGGCCCGCGCGGAATCTTGCCGAAACAACCACGGCGCCCTCGGGCAGCTCGCTTTTTCGATATCCGAAGTTCATGTCGTCCGGACCGAGATTCGCCCGGCTGCCGTCGCGCAGCACCACTTCGGCCGACACGAAATGGTCCGAAATGTACGAGCCGTAGCATCCGGCATTCATCCGGACGGCACCACCGATCGCACCCGGGATTGTGCAAAGGAACACGAGGTCAAGGCCCGCTTCCGCCGCTCTCTTCGCAACCTGGATGTCCATGGCGCCTGCACCCGCGGTCACGATGTCGCCGCTGACGGAGATGTCGGCAAATTGCCGGCCCAGACGGATCACGACGGCGCGAATCCCGCCGTCGCGCACGATGAGATTCGACCCCAGACCCATCGGGAAGACCGCAATGTCTTCAGGCAACGCAGCAAGGAAGGCGCTCAGGTCATCAACATCCTTTGGCAGGAACAGCCAGTCCGCCGGTCCGCCCACGCGCAGCCACGTCAGCCCCGACAGGCCGCAGTTCGGCACGAGCCGCCCACGCACATCAATTTCGGCCACGCCACCCATCGCGCCGGAGCTAGCACCACACCCGATTCAAGGCCAGCACAAACCGGAAGCCAGCCGCCATCCGCCATGGCAGGCTCCACGTGCCCATGCATCAAGGCCGACGTCAACAAGATGGCTTCAGAAAAGGGAAAGCTGATCCCCGACCCTCACGGGACGTGTGAAGAGGTCGGTGCGCAGGGGAGGCAGTTTCGTCGCAAGGCCCAGCCGACTCGCCGAAATCGAGAAACGGCGAGCGACCATGTCCGCGAAGACGCCCCGGCCGGTCATTCGCCTGCCCCACTCAGGGTCATAGTCCCGGCCATTGTGCAACTCTCGCACGCGACTCATGACCCTTTGCGCCCGGTCAGGATAGTGCTCGGCCAGCCATTCCTGAAACAGCGGCGAGACCTCAAGGGGCAGGCGAAGCATGATCCAGCTTGCGGCGATTGCACCGGCTTCAGCGGCCCCTGCAAGGATCGACTCGATCTCGTGATCGGTGAGCGCGGGCACCACGGGCGCCACCATGACCCGCACGGGACACCCTGCCTCTGCAAGTCGTCGAATCGTCTCGAGCCTCCGCACCGGCGACGGCACCCTCGGCTCCATCCTGCGAGCCAATCGGGCATCCAGCGTAGTCACGCTGATTCCGACCCGAGCCAAGCCCAGACGACCCATTTCGCCAAGGAGGTCTGCGTCCCGTTCAATCAGCGTCCCCTTGGTCACAATGGCCACAGGATGCCGGCATTCATTCAGCGTCTCCAGGATCCTGCGCACGATCCGATACTCGCGCTCGATCGGCTGGTAAGGGTCGGTGTTCGTGCCCATTGCAATGACGGCCGGACGGTAGGACCTGGCCCGAAGCTCCTGCTCCAAGGTCTCGGGAGTCTCAGGTCGCGCGACGAGCCGCGTCTCGAAATCGAGCCCCGGCGACATCCCGAGAAAGGCGTGCGTCGGACGCGCAAAGCAGTAGATGCAGCCATGTTCGCATCCCCTGTAGGGATTGATCGACCGATCGAAACCTATGTCCGGCGAGCTGTTGCGCGTGATCACGCGTCGCGGCCTCTCGATCGACACTTCCGTGCGCAGCGGCGGAAGGTCGTCTTCGACTGGCCAGCCGTCGTGAAACGCTTCGCGCTCATGCGGCTCGAACCGGTTCGCGGGGTTCGTCCTGGCGGCGCGACCGACCGCTCGGAATCCCGCCAATTGATCGGTTTGCGACATGCCGGAACAATAGAACATAATACGAACATGTTCAACGAAAATGTTTGTTCAAGGCGCACTGCAGCAATCGGTCGGGAGAAGGACGGACCTGTCCTCTGCATCATCGGGAAACAAGGCAAACGAGCGTCGTGCCAAATGTGGCAAGGGGATGGCTGGCTTGACAGGATCATGTTTGGCACTTGCAAATGACGGGGCAGAAGCGTTTGCGTTCAGGCGTGACCGAATGCGCCAGACGGCCTTTCTGCACAAAAAATTGCACCCGGGTTCCACTCTGAGGTGCAACAGCAGCGAGCGAGGGCGAAGCCCGAGC
>VXPN01000074.1 GCA_009839535.1 Boseongicola sp. SB0662_bin_57
GGCGCGACCTTCATGCATGCCATGAGAAGCGGTACGTTCCAGGGACAGATGCAGGCGATGACCCCCTTGGGGCGCCGCGTCGAATGCCACATGCCTTGGAAGCCCATCTCCCCGGAGAACTGCATGCTGCGGTTCTCCAGCGATGTGGCGGCATCGGCATAAGACCGAAACAGCCGTGCCGCGCGCGCACCGTCGAAGACCGAAGCCTGCCAATAGCTGCGACCCGTGTCAGCGACCTCCGCTTCGATCAGGTCTTCGACACGCGCCTCCAACCTGTCGGCAAGGTCATGGATCACCGCCAGCCGCTGTTTCATGGGAAGATCGCCCCAAGTGGAGGCGTGGCCGCCGACGGAAACTTCGTGACCCCGTGTGACCGCCTCATCGACCAAGGTTGCGCTCGCCTCGTGGACCGTCGCCACATGAGTGCCGTCGAACGGGCTGACCTTGTCGAAGGTCGTGCCAGAGCCGATCCATTGCCCAGCGACGTAATTCTTCAGTTCCTTGCTCATGCAATCCTCTTGGGCCACGGGCCATGCGCGATGGCGTCAAGCATGGCCTGGTTCAGGGCGATCATCATCTCGGCCTTGTCGCCTGCCGCCTGCGGGGCGTCCCAGAGGTTCCGAGTCTCGTCAGGATCAACGCGCAGGTCGTAGAGCTCTCCGTAATCGAGCCCCTTGTAGACCGTCATTCGATGCGAGGGCGTGACGAGGTTGCGCAAGTTTGGGCGTTTCTCGAAGCCCGGGTAGACCTTGTTCTCCTCGTGCTCGATCAGGACGGCATCGCGGGTCGGTGAGCCGCCGTCGAGTTGATTCAGGAACGACCTGCCCTGCATCCCGTAATATGGGAGCATCCCGCAGCGTTCGAGCAATGTGGGCCCAATGTCGATCGAGGCGGCCAGTCCGTCGACCACCTGTCCGCCGGACCTTTGCGGGTCAGTCCAGATGAACGGCACGCGATTGACCGAACGGTGCGAGAACGGACCCTTCAGCAACAGCGAAAAAGCCCCCATGTAATCGCCGTGATCCGAGTTGAAGATCACGATCGTGTTCTCGGCAAGACCAAAAGCTTCGAGAGCTTCGAGGATGTCACCCACCGCATCGTCTATCATCGTGATCATCCCGGCCGTAAGGGCCATGGCTTCCCTGAGTTGCCGCTCGGACGCCATGAACGCCTGCTGCAAGTTTGAAGGAACGATGCCCTCGTCCATGAGGCGCTTCCACTCGCGCAGCTGCGGAGGAGGGTTCTTGTGCGCACAATAGGGCAGATCGATCTGGAAGTCGTCGGGGTCATACATGTCCCAGTACTTTCCCGGCGGAGTGAAGGGATGGTGCGGATCAGGAAACGAGATGAACGCGAAGAATGGATCTTCTGCTCCCGCGCACGATTCCAGGAAGTCTTGCGCCTCGTTGCGAACGTAAGACGTCGGATAAAGTTCCGCGGGTATTCGCGTGCGAAAGGCCTGCGGATTCATGTAGTCGTGCGGGAACTGGTTCTTGCGGTCTCTGAGAAAGGCCCACTCATCGGTCTGGCGCCTCAGCCACTGCAGGTAGTGGCCCCCGCACTCGTCACTGTGGCTGGTTACCATCCGGACATGGTCAAACCCGTAGTAGGGGACCGGCAACACGTGATACTCGGTCCCCTCGTATGCATCAGGCTGCTCGCTTTCGTACTGCATGCCGTTTGGCTTGAGCGCATCTGGGACATCCGGATTGGCGACATGGCGCTCGTCTTCGCGCCTGATCGGCTTTCTTGTGAACGGCTGGAGATGGCTTTTTCCGATCGATGCAGTCCGGTACCCTCCTGCCCGCAATACATCGACAAAGGTGTTTGCATCTGCCGGAAGGGGCAGTCCGTTGTGACGAAGGCCGTTCACCGACGGGTACCTGCCCGTGAAGATGGCGCCCCGGTTCGGCATGCAGACAGGCGACGTGACATAGAAGTTGGTGAACCGGGTGCCCCTTGCCGCGATGCCGTCGATGTTGGGCGTCTGCAACACGGGATGACCAGCATGACCGAGCCAGTCCGCCCGGTGCTGGTCTGTCATGAAGTAGAGAATGTTCGGCCGCTCGCTCATGCTGCGGCCGCCTTGCGGCTCAGGAGACCGTAGTGCAAGGCGATCAAGGCAAGGGATGCCAAGGCCGCAATGCCGCCGACTAACGCGGATGGGTGGATCAGCAAGAGCCCGGCCACCGCCCGCGCGATGATCTCCCAGACGGACATCTTGCCCCGGTCAAATCGCGACGCGGCGGACGCAAGCATGTAGATGAGCAGCGCCAGGCGGAGCAGGAGGAACAAGAACCCGCCAACTGCAAAGACGCCGCCGGCCTCGGCCACGATCAGCATCTGGGGGTTGAAGGCGAAGAAGAACGGGATCGCGAAGATGACGATGCCGATCCGGGTCGCCTGAACCGCGG
Organism: Boseongicola sp. SB0662_bin_57; assembly: GCA_009839535.1. Classification (GTDB taxonomy): domain Bacteria; phylum Pseudomonadota; class Alphaproteobacteria; order Rhodobacterales; family Rhodobacteraceae; genus JAJEFO01. The sequence goes on from VXPN01000074.1 coordinate 2,415, forward strand.
TCCCGATGGCACCGCCGCCCGAGATCGAGGCCGCGGCGAAGGCGGCCATGGCGACAGGCGGCGTGATTGCCGAGGCGACCCCGAAATAGAACACGAAGAAGTGCGCCGTAAGATCGGTCAGCCCAAGGCTGGTGAGCGACGGTCCGAGTATGATGATGATCGTAAGGTAGGCTGGCAACGTGGGCATGCCCATGCCCAGAATGAGCGCCGCAACCGCGGCAAAGACCAGGGCAAGAAGCAGGTTCTGGCCGGCGTTGCTGCTGATCACCTTTGCAAATTCCAGAGGCAGTCCCGTTGCTCCAAGCACGGCAATGATGATGCTGACGGTGCCGATGGCCATAAGCAGCCGGCCAAAGGTCACGCCGCCCCTTGCAAAGCTCTCGGCAACCAGGATCGGCCTTCTGCGCATCTCGGGGTTCAGGAAACTCAGGACGAGAAGCACGCTAAGCGCGATCATAGCCGATCCCGCCGGCGAAAAGCCCAGAATGAGCGCGATCACGACGATCGAGATCGGCGCGATGACCAGGATGAGGCTGATCCAGTCCTGAAGCGTGACTGGATCCATGTCGGACTCGGCCGTCGCCTCGACGCCGAGCGAGCGGGCTTCGAACACCACAGTCGTGAAGAGGGACGCGTAGTATGCAACTGCCGGCACAATCGCCGCGACAATGATGATGAGATAGTCGATCGCAATGAAATCTGCCATGACAAGGGCTGCGGCGCCCATGATTGGCGGCATGATCTGGCCGCCCGTCGACGCGGTTGCCTCGACGCCGCCGGCGAATGTCGGGCGAAAGCCACGCCTCCTGATCATGGGGATCGTGATGACCCCCGTTCCGACCACGTTGGCCACGGCCGAACCGGAAACTGTGCCGAAGAGCGACGACGCCATGATCGCCGCATGCGCCGGACCGCCGCGAAACCGCCGCATGGCGTGGAAGCTCAACTTGATCATCGAGGCACCGCCACCGGTCCCTTCAAGCACAGCGCCCATGATGATGAACGGAAAGACGGTGTTCACGAGGATCGCAAGGATGTTTCCCATGACCCCGTCGCCAGTGTTGTACCAGAGCTCGGCCGGCGTGTCCTGGACAAAGTCCATGCCTGCATGACCGAGTATTCCAGGAAGGCGCTCGCCGAAGAAGAAATAGAGGAGAGCCAGGGTGCCAACGGCGGCAAGCGGCAGTCCCCAGATCCGCCAGCAGAAGTACAGTATGATCACGCAACCGGTCACCGTCATCCAGGCGTGGAAGTCCTCGAAAAAGAAGAGACCGACGTCCTCGATTCGCGAGACGGCGACGTTGAAGGACCAAAGCGCATAGAGGCCGACACATGCCAGAATCGCGTTGAGCGCGGTCGTCAGAATTGCGCCTGGTCCGCCAGAGAACCGTGAAATTGCAAGAAAGGAAATGATGAATCCGCTGGCAAAGACAGTTGGATGAAGCTCAACCGCGGGAATGATGCCAATCGATGGCAATGGCCCCAGATCAGGCACGGCATTGAGGAACCCCAAGACCGCGAAGCAAAAGCCGATAGCCAGGAGGATGCGTTCCCTGAAAGGGCGCGCGGAAGTGTTCACCGAGGCCATGTCCTGACTCCAGGAGCTTGGGACGGACGAGATGAATGAGGGCCGGGCGCTGGGCCCGGCCCGACGCGGTCGCCTTACGAACCGCCGCGAAGGTTGTCCGGGATCGACACGTCCATTTCTTCATAGTAGCGAATCGCGCCCGGATGCAGGCGTGCACCAAGCGAGACAAAGGCATTGTCCAGCGTCAGAGGCGTCAGGCCCTGGTTGACCGAATGTGCGTCGTCGAGGTTCTCGAACATCGCCTTGGTCAACTGGTAGGCCACGTCATCATCCATGTCCTTGTGGACGCTCAGGAACATCACGTAGGCCGTGGCAAGAAGGTCTTCGTCGTTGTTGACCTGGTTGGAATACGACCCTGCCGGGAGCGTGTCGGCAGCGTAGCCCGGGGTGCTCAGGTAGTCGTTCCAGGCATCGGTACCCAATACCTCCTCCGGAATGCCAAGGAGCCGGAACTTCTTGGCCGCGCCGTACTGGTCAACCGCCGCCGAACCCATGGTTCCCGTACGCATGAAGACATCGAACTTGCCGTCTTCGAACGCCTGGCTTGCCGCGGACCACGCGAGCTTGATCGCCTCGTAGTCCTCGTTGGCCTTGAAGCCGGTGATCGATTCAATCAGCTTGGTCGTCTGGGCCGATGCCGATCCCGCAGGCGGCCCGACGAACACGCGCTTGCCCTTGATGTCTTCCCAGCTTTCGATCCCGCTGTCCTCATAGGTCATGACGTGGATGTGCCCGCCAAGGAAGGAGAACAGGGACCGGATGTTCTC
>VXPN01000535.1 GCA_009839535.1 Boseongicola sp. SB0662_bin_57
GGAAGGCGGGGCGCGAGCCAGAGCGAACCGAAGCCGGTCGTGGTCGTCACGCGCAACTCGCCGAAGACCTCTTCCTTGCTGTCGCGAATTCGGGCTTCGGCAGTCTCAAGACGGCGCGACATGGCCGATGTGGCATCGAAGAGGAGTTCTCCCTGTTCGGTGAGAATCAGGCCGCGCGCGTGGCGATGGAACAATGTCGTGTTGAGGCTCACTTCGAGCGCGCGAACCTGCCGAGACACGGCTGACTGGCTGAGGTGGAGCGACTCGCCGGCGTGGGTCAGGCTGCCCGCATCAGCAACCGCGTGAAAGATCCGAAGCTTGTCCCAGTCCATGTGAATCCTTGCCTCCCCGAAGACGCCCGCAGTTTCCCGTGAGGTAACCCCGTCACGACCAGGATTGCAAACGTGCTCCTGACAAAGATTGCGTTTGTAGGTCAGTAAATTTGACCTATAATGCAACCAAACTGCCGGGTATGGAAAATGTCGATCCGCGAGGTCACGCTAGGCGACAAGTTCGACCTTGATTGCGGCGCGGTCCTGATGAACGGAACTCAGGCCCTCGTGCGTCTCGTGCTGATGCAGGTGGCGCGTGACAGGATGTCCGGGCTGCGCACTGCAGGATACGTTTCGGGCTATCGTGGTTCGCCGCTTGGGGCGGTCGACCAGCAGATGGCTGCCGCAGAAGCCATGCTGACTGCAGCAGGCATAAAGTTCCAGCCTGGCCTGAACGAAGACCTTGCCGCGACCGCGATCTGGGGAACGCAGCAAGCGGAACTGCGGGGCGAGGGGAGGCATGACGGCGTCTTTGCCCTTTGGTACGGCAAGGGCCCGGGCGTGGACCGCTCAGGCGACGTCATGCGACATGCAAACATGGCCGGCACCTCCCCGCATGGTGGCGTGCTCATGGCGCTGGGGGACGATCACACGGGCGAGAGCTCGACCGTGTGCCACCAGTCGGATTGGGCACTGGTCGACGCCTACATGCCGGTGCTGTCACCGGCGGGCGTCCAGGAAATCCTGGATCTCGGACTCTACGGGTACGCGCTGTCACGCTTCTCTGGAACCTGGTGCGGACTGAAGATGATGAAGGATACGGTCGAGGTGACCTCGGTGGTCGATGGCCGCATTGACCGAATGTCATTTGTCGAGCCCGAATTCGCGATGCCCGAAGGTGGCCTCAATATCCGGCTTGGCGATCACTGGATCGATCAGGAAGCCAGGATAATCGACCACAAGCGGTTTGCGGCGGAAGCGTTTTCTCATGCGAACCGGATCGACCGCCGGGTTTGGGGTCGCCCGGGCGCCAAGATCGGCTTCGTCGCGGCAGGCAAGAACTGGCTGGACCTCAACCATGCCCTCAACCTTCTTGGCATTGACGAGGACGAGGCCGGACGCCTCGGGCTGACGACCTACAAGGTGGGCCAGACCTTCCCTCTCGACATGAAGGGGTTTCACGCCTGGGCCGAAGGTCTCGACCTGATCGTCGTGGTCGAGGAAAAGCGCAAGCTGATCGAGGTGCAGGTCAAGGAGGCAATCTTCGACGATCGCCAGGGTCGCAGGGTCTACGGCTGGTACAAGGGCGGTGCAGGCGGAATGCACCAGGAGGAACTGTTTCCGACCCGGTTCGCGCTGGATCCGGCGATGATCGCGGAGAAGATCGGCGGCATTCTTGTCGAAGAGGGACGAGGCACGGACAGGATCAAGGCTGGCCTCGAGATGGTGACGGCAGCCCGAGCGCGCGCCAACGCTCCGGATATCGCGGCGCGCCTGCCCTATTTCTGCTCGGGATGCCCTCACAACACGTCGACGAAAGTGCCGGACGGCTCGCGGGCCTATGCAGGCATCGGTTGCCATTTCATGACGCTCTGGATGGACCGGGAGACAAGCGGCTTCACGCACATGGGGGCCGAAGGCGCCAACTGGATTGGCGAGGCGCCGTTTTCCAGCCGGAGGCACGTGTTCCAGAACCTGGGCGACGGAACCTATAACCATTCCGGAATTCTGGCAATCCGGGCCGCTCTTGCGGCGGGCGTGAACATCACGTTCAAGATTCTCTACAACGACGCGGTCGCCATGACGGGCGGCCAGAAGAATGATGGCGACCTGCGGCCGGAACGGATCGCGCGCGAATTGCTGGCGATGGGCGTCAGGAACGTGGCCGTCGTCTTCGACGCCAAGGAGGCGCCGGACCGGGCGGCGTTTCCCGGAGAGGTCGGGTGGCATGAGCGGGCGAGACTGCCGGAAGTCCAGGCGCGCATGGCCGAAACCGAAGGCGTCAGCGCGATCATCTACATCCAGACATGTGCGGCCGAGAAAAGGCGCCGCCGAAAGCGTGACGCGTTTCCGGACCCCGACCGGCGCGTGTTCATCAACACCGACATCTGCGAGGGCTGTGGCGACTGCGGAATTCAGTCAAATTGCGTTTCCATCGTTCCTGTCGAGACCGAGTTCGGGCGCAAGCGCGCGATCGACCAGTCGTCCTGCAACAAGGACTATTCCTGCCTGAACGGATTCTGCCCGTCCTTCGTGACCGTCACGGGCGGGCAGCCCCGGAAACGTGCGGTGGTGGACCTTGAGACCGGAGAGCTGGCGGATCCCGAGCTGCCATCCATTGCGGGCACCCACAACGTCGTCGTCACCGGTGTCGGCGGAACAGGCGTCGTCACTGTCGGCGCGCTGCTGGCGATGGCTGCGCATCTCGACGGAAAGGCCGCGGGAATGATGGAGATGGCTGGGCTCGCGCAGAAGGGCGGTGCAGTCCACATTCACTGCCGAATCGCGAATGCACCTGAGGACATTACCGCCATTCGCGTCGCGGTTGGCGAGGCGGACACGTTGATTGGAGGGGATCTTGTCGTTTCCGCAGGCCACAAGACCCTCCAGCTTGTCAAGGCTGGCAGGACCGGTGGCGTTGTCAATGTGCATGAGACGGTGACCGGGGAATTCACGAGGGATCCCGACTTCCGCATCGCCGGAGACCGGCTCAGGCTGTCTCTGGAGGCCGCGCTGCGAGACGGGTTGACTTGCCTCGACGCGTTCGCGCTGGCCGAAGCCACGCTCGGTGACTCGATCTATTCGAACATGGTCCTGTTGGGGGCGTCCTGGCAGTCCGGGCAACTGCCGCTTGGCCGGGCAGCGATCTTGCGGGCCATCGAGCTGAACGGTGCGCGGGTGAAGGAGAACATGCGTGCCTTTGAGATCGGCCGATGGGCGGCGGTGAATCCGGACAAGGCGGTTCGCCTGGCGACCAGCGACGTGACGCGCCTGCCAGAAACGCTTGAAGAAAGGATCGAGTCTCGCGCGAGGCATCTTGCCGCCTACCAGTCCCAAAGGCTGGCTGAACGGTACCGCGATCTGGTTGATCAGGCAGACGATCCTGCGCTGCAGGAGGCGATCGCAAAGGGCTTTCACAAAGTGCTGGCATACAAGGACGAGTTCGAGGTTGCGCGGCTTCTTTCCGGAACGCGTGCCAGGGCCGAAGAGGCGTTCGACGGGAACCTGAAGCTCACGTTTCATCTGTCGCCGCCCTTCCTGCCGGGGCGCGACGCGTCCGGGCGACCCAGAAAGCGCGCCTTTGGCGCATTTGCGGAACGGGTGTGGCCGCAGCTTGCCCGTCTCAAGTGGCTGCGCGGCACACCGTTCAACCCCTTTGGCTATAGCGCGGAGCGCCGAATGGAACGGCAGTTGATCCAGCAGTACGAGCGCGACATGGCGGAGGTCCTGGCGGATCCGGGCCGCAACATTGATGCCGCCATCGCACTTGCCGAATTGCCGCTGGACGTGCGTGGCTTCGGCCCAGTGAAGGAAGCCAACGCGCGGAAGGGTGCCGAGCGTCGGGAATCGCTGCTCAAGTCCTTCAGGAGCGGGACGGTCGTGGCCGCGAGCACCGCTGCGGAATAGCACGTTCCGCCGCCTCCACCACCGAACGGTCCGGTATCGGCCTTGCGCGAGCCGAACTGTCGGGAATGGACTTTCCCCAACGCTGCACGTATCCCCTGCCGTCGGCGGATCGGGCCTCTGGCCGGAGCGCATGATGGACGGAATGCGGATAGGCAACGCAAATGGCGGTAGGACTGTTTGACAGCGGGCTGGGCGGCCTGACGGTCCACAAGGCCGTGGCACGGCGGCTTCCCGACGTGCCTCTCGTGTATTATGGCGACAACGCGCACACGCCATACGGGGTTCGTGACGTCGACGACATCTACGAGTTGACCACGCAGGGGGTTTCGCGGCTGTTCCAGGCTGGCTGCGACCTTGTCGTTCTCGCGTGCAACACTGCATCGTCGGCGGCGCTCCGGCGAATCCAGGAAGACTGGGTTCCGCCGGAAAAGCGGGTGCTTGGAGTCTTCGTGCCGTTGATCGAGGCCCTTACCGAACGGCAATGGGGCGACAATTCGCCGCCCCGCGAGGTCGAGACGAAAAACGTGGCGCTCTTCGCGACGCCAGCCACGGTCCGGAGCCGTGCGTTCCAGCGCGAGCTGGCATTCCGTGCGATCGGCGTCGACGTGGAGGCGCAAGCCTGCGCAGGCATTGTTGATGCCATCGAGGAGGGCGACATGATCCTGGCTGGCGCGCTTGTGCGAAGCCATGTCGAGGCGCTGAGGCGGAAGATGCCAATGCCGGAGGCGGCGGTTCTCGGGTGCACACATTACCCGATCGTGGAGGATGAATTCCGGGCGGCTCTGGGATCTGACGTCAAGGTGTTCAGCCAGCCAGCCCTTGTGGCCGACAGCCTGGCCGACTATCTGGAGCGGCATCCAGAAATGCG
>VXPN01000337.1 GCA_009839535.1 Boseongicola sp. SB0662_bin_57
TGTCCGAAACGCGCCTTGACTGGTCTGCAAGCCGCCACACGCTTTCATCCAGCTATTTCCACGCCATGCCGGATGCTGCCAAGGGTCAGGACAACCGCCTCTCGGAATGGTCCTTTGAGGGCGCCTATGATGTCAGCGACGGCTGGACCGCACGTGCAGACTGGCGTTATGACTTCGCTGCAGACCGCGTGGCGCGCACCGAACTGGGTTTTGACTATCTGACGGAGTGCGTGCACCTCGCGCTTTCGCTCTCGCGTCGCTCCGCCAATTCGACTAGTGTCGATTCAACAACCGAAATAGGCTTTCATGTATCTCTTCTGGGAATCGGAAGCCGGGATGATGGTCGCGCAGGGCGGCGCATTTGCAGAGGATGATTGCCTTGATGGGACGTTGGTTGGTTGCAGCTGTTGTCGCGCTTTCCGTGCAGCTTCCGGTTTCGGTTGAAGCCCAGGGACGCTTCGCACCGGAACTTCAGGTGGGCGACCGGGTCATCACGCGCTACCAGATTGACCAGCGCGAGCGGTTTCTCGCGCTTCTTGGCGCAAGCGGCGACGTGCGTCGGCGTGCACGAGAGCAGCTGATCAACGAAACCGTGCAACGAATCGCGGCGCAGGACGCCGGCGTCAGTGTCGCTCCTGTACAGGTCGATGCCGGCATGGAAGAGTTCGCGGCACGCGGCAACCTCCAGGTCGAGGAGGTCATGGCCATCCTCGAGGAATCCGGCATTGAACGAGAGTCCTTCCGTGCGTTCATTGAGGCTGGCGTTGCATGGCGCGAGCTTGTCCGCAATCAGTTCGGGCCGTCCGTCCGCGCCTCGATTCCCGATCACCAGATTCGGCGTACGCTTGCAACGACCGGAACCGAAGGTGGCGTAAGGGTCCTGGTGTCAGAGATCATTCTCCCGGCGCAAGATCCGAACACTGCCGTTGCATCACGCGAGCGCGCCGTTCGAATCGCGGCGCTTCGGGACGAAGACGAATTCGCCGCGGCCGCCCGAAGGTACTCCATTGCCGCGTCGGCGGACCGGGGCGGCGAAATCGGCTGGGAGGCGCTGGATACGCTGCCGGAAGGCATCAGCGACACCGTAGCCGGGCTCGAGGTCGGCGAAATCAGCAGCCCGATGGATTACGAAGGCAACATCGCGATTTTCCTGCTTCGAGACATTGAACGCGTTCAGGAGGGCACCAAGGAAGCCCTGCTCATCGACTATGCGCTTCTCCGTCTGGAAGGCGGCCCGTCCGAAGCTGCGGAAGTCGCGAAAGCGGCGGACGATTGCGGTGACCTCTACGGCGTTGCCCGCAACCTGCCCGAAGACCGGCTCATCCGCGAGGTCGTTCCGTCCGCGGCACTGCCCGCCGACGTGCGCGCGGCCGTCGCCGCCCTTGACGTCAACGAGAGCTCGACCGCACTGATGCGCGACGGCAACGCGGTCCTGCTGATGCTCTGCGAGCGCCGTCCGGCCTTGAAGAGCAACATCGACTTCGACATTGTCGGCGGGCGGCTTCTGAACCTGCGGCTCAGCAACACTGCGGCCCATTACCTGGCAGAGCTCCGTGCATCAACGAACGTGATCGACCTTACGAATTGACGCATGACCGGATCTGACCCGCTTCCCGTCGCAGTCACTTGCGGCGACCCTTCCGGCATCGGCCCCGAAATCATTGTTGCGGCATGGGCGGCCTTGAAGGACGAATTGCCGTTCTTCGTGATCGGTGATCCGAGGCACGTGCCCGCCGGCACCAGAATCGTCGCCATTGACGCCCCTGCCGATGCTCCCGCCGCCATGGCGGGCGGACTGCCGGTGCTGCGGCACGCATTCCCGAAGCCGGCCAGGCCAGGTCATCCCGATCCGGAAAACGCGGCAGGAGTTGTCGAGGCCATCCAAAGGGCCGTTGAGCTTGTTGGCGAGGGAGCGGCATCCGCGCTCTGCACCGCACCTGTCTCGAAACGGGAACTCGTGTCTCACGCAGGCTTCGCCTTTCCAGGGCAGACCGAGTTTCTCGCCCATCGTGCCGGGGGCGGGCAACCGGTCATGATGCTTGCCAGCGCCGAACTGAAGGTCGTGCCCGTCACGACGCACATTCCGATATCGGAAGTTCCCCGAGCCCTGAACGCCGAACTTCTCGAAGCGACGATCCGGGTCACCGACCGCGCCTTGCGCGAAGACTTCGGTGTATCCGAGCCGCAGCGGATTGCCGTTGCAGGACTCAATCCGCATGCCGGCGAAGACGGTGTCCTGGGAGATGAGGACGCAATTGTCATTGCGCCGGTATGCGACCGACTCCGCGCCGAAGGAATGTCAATTTCCGGACCGCACGCCGCCGACACGATGTTCCATGCGTCGGCCCGAGCAAGCTATGATGCCGCAATCACGATGTATCACGATCAGGCACTGATACCGATCAAGACGCTGGCCTTCGAAGGTGGCGTCAACACGACTCTCGGACTTCCCTTCGTGCGCACGTCACCAGACCACGGCACCGCCTTCGACATAGCGGGGAGCGGCAAAGCCAGTCCGGCGTCGATGATCGCGGCCCTCCGCCTTGCCCGGAAAGTCGCTGCGACACGTCTTGCAAACAAATGCAAGTGAACGCTCTTGATGCACTCCCTCCGCTTCGCGAAGTCATTGCGACGCACGGCCTCGCCGCGCGGAAATCGCTGGGACAGAACTTTCTCCTGGATCTCAACCTGACAGCAAAGATCGCCCGGGCGGCAGGCGACCTGTCAGATGCCGACGTGCTCGAGATTGGCCCCGGTCCGGGAGGTCTCACGCGGAGCCTTCTCGCCGAAGGCGCTCGCCGGGTCCTGGCGGTCGAAACGGACCGACGCTGCGTTCCAGCCCTTGCGGAAGTCGCCCGAGCCTGTCCCGGCCGGCTCGAAGTCATAAGCGCCGATGCATTGCGGTTTGACCCACGTGGGCATCTGTCACCCCCTGTCAAGGTGATGGCAAACCTGCCATACAATATCGGCACCCAGTTGCTGGCACGCTGGCTGTCGCCTCCCGAATGGCCACCCTTCTGGCAAAGCCTCACGCTCATGTTCCAGCGCGAGGTGGCGGAGCGAATCGTGGCCAGGCCAGGCAGCAAGTCCTATGGCCGTCTTTCGATCCTGACCGGGTGGCGCAGCCAGGCACGCCTCGTCATGGACGTTCCAGCTCGGGCATTCACTCCGCAACCGAAGGTCAATTCGTCGGTGGTTCACATCGAGGCATTGCCCGCACCGCGATTCCCCGCCGATGCGAGGACACTGGGGAAGGTTGTTGCCTGCGCCTTCCGTCATCGCAGGAAGATGTTGCGCTCAAGCCTGAAAGGTCTTGCTCCCGACATCGAGGACAGGCTTCACGTGGCAGGCATCAGGCCGACCGACCGACCTGAAACCGTCGACATCGAGCGCTTCTGCGCGCTTTCCGAGAATCTCGACAAGGGCTGAGCGCGGCGTTCGACCGCCACAGGCGGGCTGCGGGCTGCCGGTCGCGAAAAGCTATTCCGCTGCGTCGGATGCCGCCAAGGCTGGCTCGTCCAAAGGCGCCGGGCTGCGCCGTGGACGCGGCTTCCGCGGCGGAACGACGTTTTCCTCGGGAGTGTCGACCAATTCGCTGTCCCCAGGGGCAACGCCCATGACGTCGCTTGCGACGGCGGCTGCGGCGACCTCGGACGTGGACACTGTCACCTGCCCGCCATCGGCGGCAGTGGTCTCGTCCCCCTTCTCCTCGGCACGGGTCGCGCCCTGATGCGCACCTCGGCGCTCCTGTTGCTGCGCCTGGCGTTCCGCCTGCTCGCGCTGGGCCTCCGCCAGCATGCGCAGGTAGTGTTCGGCATGCTGCTGGAAGTTCTCGGCCGCAACGCGGTCATTCGACAGCTGGGCGTCTCGTGCCATCAGGTTGTACTTGTCGATGATCTGCTGCGGGGTGCCCCGCACCTTGCCCTCCGGACCCGACGAGTCGAAGACCCGGTTGACGACATTGCCCATCGAACGGTTGCGGTTCGACTTTGACCGCGATCGTGACTTGGAAGTTCTCATGTTTAAATTTGTCCAGCTTCTTGTCTGGTCGTGCGAGGAAGTTCCAAAGGTTCACCCGCTCCTCGGGTGCCGTTCCTTGCATGGATTTCGCAGAATCATCAGGGGAGGCACGGGCGCTCCCGGCGTCTGCAAGCCCTTGTCTATCCAGTGATGATCCGGTTGCCAAGCAGTTTTTTCGGAAAATCCACGAAAACTTCCGGCGGCGCGCGCCTTGTCCTGCGCCAGATCATGCCGGATTCCGCGCTGCGACGACCCTGTCCCTTCCATCCAGGTCGGCATGAACTGCCAAGCTCTCGAGGCCGGCACCCGCCATCAGGCTCCGAACCCCATCGGCCTGGGTTGAGCCTATTTCGACCAGGAGCCGCCCCCCCGGAGTCAGATGGTTCCGGGCTCCGGCCGCAATTGCGCGATATGCCGAAAGCCCGTCGACGCCGCCATCCAGAGCCACTCGCGGTTCATGGCACCGAATCTCCGATGGCAGGTCCCTGAACTCGTCCGTCGTGACGTACGGCGGATTGGAAACGATGAGATCGTAACGCCCGCCCACGTCATCGTACCAGTCCGAAACAGGCAGGATCACGCGTTCAGCGACGCCCATGGATTCGGCATTTTCCCCGGCTACCAGCAACGCCTTCTCCGAGATGTCGGTGCCGACTCCGCGTGCCTTCGAGCGTTCCATCAGGAGCGAAATGACAACGCAGCCGGATCCGGTTCCGAGATCCAGAATGCGG
>VXPN01000122.1 GCA_009839535.1 Boseongicola sp. SB0662_bin_57
GGCTGACAACGCAGTCTCGAACCCTTTCACGGGGTGCCGCGGGATCAGGAAGGACAGGCACAGCGAGACCACGGCCATCACCGCAGCCAGGACAAAGACCATGCCTGGCGACACGATCCAAAGATATCCCAGAAGCGCGGGCAAAAAGACTGCCGCAACGTGGTTGATCGTGAAGGCCACTGCTGCGGTCGGGGCAATGTCGCCCGGATCCGCGATTTTCTGGAAGTAGGTCTTTTGCGCAAACGCAAGTGCAAAGAACAGATGGTCCAGCACGTACAACGTGGCCGCAAGCACGACACCCCAGTCAAAGAAGTAGATTCCCGCATATGCCATGAAGACGGCGGTCAGGCCGAGATACTCGAAGATCAGCACGTTGCGCTCGCCCCACAGCGCCAAGGCCCTGCCCATGAGCGGCGCGGCAAGCATGTTTGCAATGTAGTTTATGAGGAAAAGCGCAGTCACCTCGTGCACCTTGAGACCAAAGCGCTCGACCATCATGAAGGCCGCGAATACCAGGAAAACCTGCCGTCGCGATCCGGACATGAACTGCAATGCGTAGTACAGCCAGTACCTGCGGCGCAACACCATGCGCCGCTCCTGCGGACTGCCCTCGAATTTCGGGAAGGCTATCCAGCAATAGGCGGCGATCACGGCGCAGACCCCGCCCGAAATCATGTAGACCGTGTTGTATGTGAGATCCAATAGGTCCCAGGTGGCCACCACGGCCCCGTACGACAGGAGCGACGCGGCCGAACCGACCGCAACAAGCCATCCAAGCACTTGCGGCGCACGGTCCTTCGGCAGCCATTGAAGCTGCAGGGACTGGTTGACGGTTTCGTAGTAGTGGAACCCGATCGACGAAATCACCGTGACCATCAAGAGGCCGCCCAGGCTCGGAAACCAGGCCGTGACCGCCGTGGCGACCCCCAGCATGAGGAGCGAGACAACCGCCAGCACCTGCTCGCGCATGAAGAGAATGACAGCAATGACCCCCACCGCAAGAAATCCAGGAATCTCGCGGACGGTGTGCAGCCAGCCGATCTCCACTCCGGAGAAGCCGACGCGCTCGATCACGAAGTTGTTCAGGAGGGCCGACCATGTGGCAAAGGCGATGGGCATCGCCGCCGCCATCAGAAGCAGAAGCGTGACGGGCCTGCGCCAGACTGGCAGGGACTTCGCCATTTCGAGGTCGACACTCACCATCGCACCGCACTACGCCCATCGGCGGGCAATTGAAAGCCAGGGTCACCCTCCGGATCGACGCCGCGCCCACCCGCGCCAAGAGCGAGTCCGAACAGGCGCTTTCAAAGGAATCTCTGCGGATCGATGTCCACCGACAGCCTCAGGTTTGCCGGCAGCCGGACCTGGGCAAGCCACTCGGCCAGCGCGCCCTGAACAGGTGCGCCACGCTGCGCCTTGACCAGGAGTCGCACGCGATGTCGCCCCCGAATCCGCGCGACCGGCGCCGCCGCCGGCCCGTAGACCTCGGCCCCGATCCTTTGCAAGGGCTCGGCCCGGGCCGCGAGCGCCTTGCCGACCCTCATGACGGCACTTGCGTCTGGCGAGGAAAGCACGATGCCCGCAAGCCGACCGAACGGTGGCACGCCCGCATCTCGGCGTGCGGCCGCCTCCGCGCGCCAGAACTCCTCTTCGTCCCCAGACAGTATGGCTGACATCACGGGGTGGTCGGGCTGGCATGTCTGAACCAGCGCCAGTCCCGGCCTTTCCGCGCGCCCTGCTCGCCCGGACACCTGTCGTATCAGCTGGAATGTCCGTTCGGCCGCCCGCAAGTCCGATCCCTGAAGCCCCAGGTCCGCATCGATCACGCCCACAAGAGTGAGAAGGGGAAAGTTGTGCCCCTTGGCCACGATCTGCGTCCCGACAATCACGTCCGCGCCACCCTCTGAAATGTCCCTGATGCAGGCCTTCAGGTCCTTGGCGGAACCAAAGAGGTCGGAGGACAGCACGGCGAGCCGGGCATCGGGGAACAGCCCCCGAACCTCTTCGGCCAGCCGCTCGACCCCGGGGCCAACCGGTGCCAGCCGACCCTCGACCTTGCAGGACGGACAGGCATCTGGCACGGGTCTCGTCGCGCCGCATTGATGGCACATCAGGATCTTTCGGAAGCGGTGCTCGACCAGCCAGGCGTCGCACTGGTCGCAGTCGATCTGCTTTCCGCATGCCCGACAGATCGTCACCGGAGCATAGCCGCGGCGGTTCAGGAACAGGAGCACCTGTTCTCCGATCTCGATTCTCTCCTTCATGGCACGCGCCAGCGTGCCCGAGATCCAGCGACCGCCGGGCAGGTTCTCCTCGCGCAGGTCAATCGCCTGCATCTCAGGCATCGTCGCTGCACCAAACCGCGCCGTCAGGGCCAGACGCGCATACTTGCCTGCTTCGGCGTTCGCCCAGGTTTCAAGGGAAGGGGTGGCGGAGCACAGGATTGCCTGCGAATTCGCGATCGATGCGCGCAGGACGGCCATGTCCCGGGCGTTGTAGATGACGCCCTCTTCCTGCTTGTAGGAAATGTCGTGCTCCTCATCCACGACGATCAGGCCGAGATCGCGAAACGGCAGGAAGAGCGCAGAGCGTGCCCCGACCACGAGTTCCGCGCCTCCTTTCGCAACCATCTTCCAGGCACGCCGACGCTCGGTCGTGGTGACACCGGAATGCCATTCGGCGGGGCGGGCGCCAAACCGTGACTCGACCCGGGCGAGGAAACCTTCAGTGAGCGCGATTTCCGGGAGCAGGACAAGCGCCTGCCGCCCGGCCTTCAGGCATGCCGCCACCGCTTCCAGGTAGACTTCCGTCTTGCCCGATCCTGTCACTCCCTTCAGGAGAGTGGCCCCGAACCTTCCGGACCTGACCCCCGCAACCAGCATCCTTGCGGTCCTGGCCTGCTCGCTCGTCAACGCAACTTCGGCTCTGCGCGGGTCGAGCCCGGGATAGGGCAAGTCGCGCGGGCTCTCCTCTTCGGTCACGACGTCCTGCGCGACGAGCCCCTTGACGACGCTGGCCGAAACGCCCGCCGACTGCGTCAGCTCGCCAAGCGTGAAGGCAAGGCTTCCGAACTCGTCGAGCGCCGCAACGACTCTTCTGCGCGCGTCCGTCCACCGGTTGGGCTCTGCCCGCCTGCCACGACGATAGATGCGGCGCATCGACGGCGGGTCGCCAAGACCCGGCGAGCGCGTCGCGAGGCGCAACATTGCCGGCATCGGCGTCAACGTGTACTCGGCGGCACGGGCCAGAAACGTTTTCATCTCCGCACGCATCGGCTCCACATCGTGGACCCGAATGACCGTGCGCAGCCTGGATGCATCCACCTTCCCTTCACCTCGCCCCCAGACCACGCCCAGAACCTTGCGCGGCCCAAGAGGCACCTCGACAAAGGAACCGTCAGTACAGCCGCCGACAGGGGCCTTGTAGTCCAGGGCGCCGCCGAGCGGCTGCGTCGTGAGGACCGAGATCAGTTCGCCTTCCTGGAATCGCCGCGTCACTTGAGACTGCCTCAACGTCGGGTAAATTGGGGTTCAGCCCGAAGGGCGTGTCGTATATGAGTGCCATGAAACCGGAACCGTCCGCCAGAGGGGTGCGCCCATGAAGTTCTTCGTCGACACCGCCGACACTGCCGCCATCGGTGAATTGAACGAGCTTGGCATGGTGGACGGAGTGACCACCAACCCGTCGCTGATTCACAAGTCGGGCCGCGACATCAAGGAAGTCATTGCCGAAATCGCGGAAATGGTCGACGGCCCGGTCAGCGCCGAAACCGTGGCGACGGATTTCGAGACCATGGTCCGGGAGGGCCACGAGGTGGCGAGGCTAGGCGAGAACATCGCCATCAAGGTGCCACTGACCTGGAACGGCCTGAAAGCCTGCAAGCGCCTTTCGGGCGAAGGGCACATGGTCAACGTGACTCTGTGCTTCTCGGCAAGCCAGGCGCTTCTGGCGGCAAAGGCCGGCGCGACCTTCATCTCTCCGTTCATCGGGCGTCTTGACGACATCAACCTCGACGGGATGGACCTCATAGAGGACATTCGCGAAGTCTACGACAACTACGGCTTCGAGACCCAAATCCTCGCGGCCTCGATTCGCTCGGTCAACCACATGGCCGAGGCGGCAAGAATTGGTGCGGACGTGGCTACCGCCCCGCCGGGCGTGATCAAGAAAATGGCCGAACACCCGCTGACGGACAAGGGCCTGAGCGCGTTCCTGGAGGATTGGGCAAAGACCGGACAGTCGATTCTCTGAGGCTGCCAGGCGCATCTCCGGCAGGCAGGCACATCTGGCAGGCACGCTCAAATTCGGAAAGTGAGGCCCCCGCCTCGATGGTCGCAACTCAGCGAGTCGCCTTCCTCACCTCGGCCACGAAGTCTTCGCCGCGCTCCTCGAAACTTCCATAGGCGTCGAAGCTTGCCGCCGCCGGCGCCAAAAGAACCGTGTCACCTGGCTCGGACTCCTTCGCGGCGCTCCGAACGGCCGTGGCCATGTCGGAGCAGACTTCGACCTCGACTCCCTTGAGATCCCGGACGACCTCCATTGCCTGCGCTCCAATTGCATAAGCCTTCACCACAGGGTCGAGGCTGGATTGCAACGCCGAAATCCCGTCGTCTTTCAACTGGCCGCCCACGATCCAGCGGACACGCGGAAACAAGGCGAGCGATCTCGCCGCGGCATCCACGTTTGTCGCCTTTGAATCGTTGACGAATGTCACTCCGTTCCAT
>VXPN01000069.1 GCA_009839535.1 Boseongicola sp. SB0662_bin_57
TGCTGCGTGGCCACGGATGTGCCCGACAGTTTCGATCTGGATGTGAACACGGTCTACGCACTCCTGAAGAACACTACCAAACCGACAGCAACTTCATTCACGCGGGCTGAACACGTGGCGCCAATCGTCGAAATGCTGGACATCGCGGCAGGCGGCCCCGAGGAATTTTCAAGGCGACCTTTCATGAAGGCGCATATCAGCCCGGTGATTTCACCCATGCGCTACGGCAACGACGCGGTAGATGTCGTTTATGAGTGCATCCGCCACAGCATTCCGATTTCCTGCATCACCGCCGCGCAAGCCGGCGCAACCGCACCGGCAACGCTGGCCGGGTTCCTGGCTCAGTCGCTTGCGGAAACACTGGCCAGCCTGGTGATGGTCAACGCCATCCAGCCGGGATTTCCGATGGTGTTTTCGAACTGGCCACTGGTCATCGATCTGAGGACCGGCGCCTTTTCCGGAGGCAGCGGCGAGACGGCCCTGTTGAACGCCGCCTCTGCCCAACTTTCAAACTGGCTGGGGCTGCCTTCGGGGGTCGCCTGTTCCATGACCGATGCCAAGGCGATAGATGCACAATATGGAATGGAAAAGGGCCTGACATCGATGGCCGCCGCACTTGCCGGAGGCAACCTGATCTACGAAAGCTCTGGCATGACGGCATCGCTTCTTGGGGCCAGCTTCGAAGCCTTTGTCCTGGATGATGAAATGCACTCCAACACGTACCGTGCGATGCGTGGCATCGAGGTGACTGAAGACAACCTGGCATATGAAACTATCTGTGACACGGTCCTGGGTGCGGGGCACTTTCTGGGTTCCCAGCACACCTATGCCGCAATGGAGCGCGACTACTTCTACCCATTGCTCGCGGACCGAGACGAACCGCGCACCTGGGCTGAGAAGGGAGCGCAGGATGCCTGGAGCCGCGCCCGGTTCAATGCTCAGGCCATTCTCCGCAGCCATCAGCCCAACTACCTTACGCGGGCGCAGGACAAAGTCATACGCGAGCGGTTCAATATCTTCTGAACCAGTTGCATGCGCTCAGCTGAGCAGGATGAAGCTGTCCGCGAGCCAAGGGGTGCCGAGATGGGTAGGTGAAATCGCGTGCTCGTCGATCAAGCCACGAATCTTGCTGTCGACCAATTCGATCGTGGATCGGGAGCAGTCAGGAGTGGCGACTATGGCCAGTGTGCGAGCAAAGCTCTTTCCGGGAAACCGGTGCATCTTCAGCCTGGGCTGAAAACGCTTGGCGCGCGAAAACAGCAGCGGGGTTGTGATCGTCCAGCCCGCTCCGGCCGCGACCATCGCCATCAGCGTCTGACTGTTGCTGCACTCGAATGTATGCGGTGACTTGACCCCGATGCGGCGCAATTGAGATTCGATCTGGCGGGCAATCATCAGATTGCTGGAAAAGCGCAGAAACGGAAGATTCGTGCGGTTCTCAACAATGTCGGACAATGACTGTTCGCAGAGCCGTGGCAGCACGACGACGAAGGGGTCCCGCAGCAAGGGGCGGTCCTGGAGTTCGCCGAGCTTTTCTCCCGGCGTAGCGGTGATGCCAAGGTCCAACTGGCGATTGCGGAGCATCTCTATGACCGCGTGGCTGGAATCAGTAAGGTACACGAAATCGCAGGACGGCATGGCTTCCGAAAGGAAGACGGCCAGTTCCGGCGTGATGTCACTGTCGAAGTCCTCGATCGCTCCCAACCTGAGATAGCTGGCCTCTGAGATGTTCCCTGCCGAGGCTTCGGCCTTTGCCTTGCGGATGGAAAGGAGAGCATCATCGATGTTTCGCAGGAAGACCCTTCCCTTTGGCGTCAGTACCATGGGCCGGCGGGCATGATTGAAGAGATCGACCCCCAAATGGTCTTCCAGCTTTCGAAGGTGGTGAGAGATGGTGCTGATGGTCAGGCCGGATTCTTCGGATGCGGCGCGAAGCGATCCCTTCTGCGCGCAAATTTGAAAGAGCTCAAGCCATTTGAGGCTGAGGTCCTGGCGGGCAGATTGCCGGTGAGGCATTGGCTGAAGTTCCGGATAGAGCGAGCTCGGAATTTTCCTAAAATTTAGGAATAATGATGTCAATAAAGCGCACTTTGTCTTTCTCTCTTCTGTCATGTCGGAAATTGTTGCACACTTTTTGGCGCAGCTACTCGAGGGAAATACGGAGCGGCGGTGGATCGGAGTCAAGAAACGCGCGCATGTGAGAGTGTCACATGCGTGCCTTGCGGGGCCTGCGACATGCACTTGTGCGGACCTCCGTAACGGTTTGACCATCGCCAGACCGGGTTAGGCCACTGCCTCCGTGGAGACGTCAATGCCTGGGGTCGCGCAAGCAACAAGAAAGTCGAGGCGAGTGCATCGTCGAGACTGATAGGAAAAAGAGGCGAGCAATCATCCCGGGAGTCACCAAGGAGAGAGAAATGGGAAAATTCACCACAGTTGCCACTGGGTCGGCAATGCTGTTTGCCGGGCCGGTCCTGGCCGCCGATGTCGTGATCGGTGTTCCGAACTGGCCGTCCGTCAATGCGACGGCGCACATTCTGAAAGTGGCCATCGAACAGAACCTTGGCCTTGAAGTCGAACTTCAGAACGGCACCAACCCGATCGTGTTCGAGGCGATGGATTCGGGTGCGATGCATGTGCATCCGGAAGTCTGGTTGCCGAACCAGCAAAACCTGCATGACACATTTGTGAAGGACAAGGGCACGGTTGTCATGAACCCGAACGGCGCGGAGGCCTTTCAGGGCATGTGCGTCGACCAGGCGACGGCTGATGCGAATGGCATAGTCTCGATCGACGACCTGACGAATCCGGACATCGCCAACCTGTTTGATTCCAACGGCGACGGGAGGGGCGAAATCTGGATTGGTGCTCCTGGATGGGCCTCGACCAACGTCGAAAAGGTCCGAGCGAAATCCTACGGGTACGACCAGACGCTTGAACTTGTCGAAATTGACGAGACGGTGGCTTACGCAAATCTCTCCAATGCGATCGAAGCGGGAGACGCTTGGGTCGGATTCTGCTATACGCCGCACTATGTCTTTGCGCTGCATGATGTCGTGGTTCTTGAAGAACCGCCCCATGACGCGTCAAAGTGGATGGTCATTCAACCGACCGACGATCCGGATTGGTTTGCCAAGTCGGACGCTGCCGTGGCATGGGACAGTGCGTACTTGCACCTGCACTACGCCAAGGAACTCGAGACCTCTCACCCTGAGGTCGCTTCGATGCTGGCCAATATGGCGTTGACTGCTGATGAAGTGTCGGCCATGACCTTTGCGCTTGTGATCGACGGAAAGGAGCCACTTGCCTATGCCGAGGAGTGGGTGGCCGCTAACGAAGACAAGGTGCTTGGCTGGCTCAGCAACTGAGCGCGGCCATGCCACCTTGATTTCACCAAGGGCCGCCGGACGTTTCCGGCGGCCCTTTTTGTTTCTGTTAGGGGACGGGGAATGAGCGAGGCTGTCGTCAGGCTGACAGACGTCTGGAAGATCTTCGGCGAGCTTGCGGAAGAGGCGATGTCGGCGGTGAAGAGTGAGGGAATCGGAAAGCCTGAAGTTCTTGCCAGATTTCAATGCGTTGTCGGAGTTCAGGGTGCAAGTTTCGAAGTGTCGAAGGGCGAGATCTTTTGCATCATGGGGCTTTCGGGATCGGGCAAGTCGACTTTGGTCCGCCACATCAACCGGCTGATTGAACCAACCGCGGGGACCATCGAGATCCTCGGCAAGGATGTGTCCTCGATCAGCGACAGCGAGTTGCGGCGCATCCGGGCGCAGCAAATCGGAATGGTGTTCCAGCACATGGCGCTGATGCCGCACCGGTCAGTGCGTGACAACGTGGCCTATCCCCTGGAGATCAGAAAGATCTCAAAGTCCAAGCGTTGGGCGGTTTCCGATCACGCGCTCGGCCTCGTTGACCTGACCGGCTACGAGGACCGCCTGCCAAAGGAGTTGTCGGGCGGCATGCAGCAGCGAGTCGGGATCGCCCGCGCCCTGGCGTCGGACCCGGAAATCCTGTTGATGGACGAACCGTTCTCGGCGCTCGACCCGCTGATCCGGCTGCAATTGCAGGACCAGTTCAAGGCGCTTGTGGCACAGCTTCAGAAGACGACGCTGTTCATCACCCACGATCTCGACGAGGCGATCCGCATCGGGCACCGCATTGCCATCATGAAGGATGGCTTGATCGTGCAGATCGGCACTCCTGAAGACATCGTCATGAACCCGGCCGACGACTATGTGCGGGAATTCGTGCAGGGCATTTCCAAACTGAAGCTGGTGAAGGCCCATTCCATCATGGAGTCGCTGGAGAGCTACAAGGGGCCGCTCGACCGCGCGCCGCGCGCCGATCACGGCGCCGATCTCGATCAACTGATCGACATCGCGGTCCGAACGGATCATCCGGTGGTCATCACCGACGGAGGGGCGGACGTCGGGCTTGTGACCAAGCCAACGTTGTTGCGCGGAATTCAGGGGGGCAAAGATGAGTGATGCAACCACCGAACTGAAAGTCACTGCCGCCTCGGACATCGAGGTCGACCGCGATGCCCTGGACGCCTCGATCAAGGAATTCGCCGGAGCGAACGGCGAGTATTACGTCCAAAGCTTCCACAAGATACACGGCACCACCAACTTGATCCCCGGCACGTTCAACCTTTGGGCCGCCGTTCTTGGCCCGTTCTGGGCGGCGTCGCGCGCGATCTGGGGGATGTTCTGGAGCTTCCTGA
>VXPN01000476.1 GCA_009839535.1 Boseongicola sp. SB0662_bin_57
GCTTGCCGGCGGCGGTGGCGATTGCGGCTTTTGTGCGCATCCCTTGGCTCTCCCTGTTCGTTTCGGGGCCGACCTTGCGCGACGGGCGAAGCGAAATCAATGCAAATTCGGGCTTCTGGCGTTGATCTCAGCACAGTGGCCTGCTGTCCGGCGAGACGATTCTGCGCAATGTGGCGCAGCGACGCGTCAGGGATTGGCCGTCGCATTGGGGTTGCTCGACATCGCCAGGTCCGGGCAAGTGATGCCGTACCACCGTCGATCCAGATGGCAGCGTGGCGCATTGTTCCACACTGAGTTGAGATGGAACGCCAGGCACGATGCGCAAAGGTCGGTGCGGCGGCGCAGATCACGGCCGGAAGGCAGGCCGAGTCTTCTCTTGAAGGGAGTGCTGCCAACGAGAACCGGTGTTGCGTCTCCGAGGAACTTCGCTGCCACGCCCGGATCAGTCGTGCGATCCGAAGCACCCCGTGACGTTTCCGCGATCGGAGCGGCAAAATTCTCGACCCAGTCTCCGTCGGCGAAATTCGATTGCTGCCCAAGTATGGGCTTGTTGCATCCCTGTGACCTGCGTGCATCCATGCACATATGAGTAAGGTTGAAGAGTCAATTGACTTCATCAAGCGCCTGAAGTCGGAGAGGCTCGACGCAGGCAAGGCAGAGATTCAGCGGGCCTGGGTTGAGTGGATGAATCCAGAGCGGGTGCGGAGCGTGTTTGTCACGGACAGCTTCGCGATGCGATTCTCGGAAGCCAACGCAGGCGCATTTTCGAACACTGTCCTGTCACTGTCTGCTCTGGAAAGGCACGATGCCCAGCCGTTTGTCGTTGCAATTGTTCGGCCTTCACGCGTGGACTTCATGCTAGCGAATGCGACTTTCCTCAAGAAGATCAGCCATAGCTCGCAAAGACTCCGTGTGGACAATGTCACGGGCAGCTTCAATGGCTCCGACATCTTGGCCGAGTACGAGGGCATTCCCAACACGCCAGACAGCTTTGGCAGGCTCTTTGCCCGGCACGAATCCATTTCATGGGAGGAGAATCTTGAGCGACTTGTCGCCGCGACAAACGATGTGGTTGCGCGAAACGTGCGGTTCAAGCCAACGGGTGCGGAGATTGATGCGATTCTGGCGGCACCCGCACGTTTCGCTGCCGCAATGAACGCGGTAGAATTTGCTGAGGCCGAGCACGACCTGAGCGCTTGTATGGAAGCCGCCAAACCAGACATTCTCGCGGCAGTCCAGATCGACAATGTGAACATTCGGGGCAACGCAATCGAACGATTGATTGCTGGCGAGGGTAACACGCATGAGCTTGGCGACGCAGTCCGACCTTTTGGTGATGGTGAGTTGGTAATTGACGTAAAGACGAAACTTCTGAACCGAACCTCCGCCCCGAAGGCGTACAATGTGGATAAGGTGCTTCGTTTTTTGGCCAAGCCTGAATCCGTCCTTGCTTTCTTCATTGTCGGCGTGGATGCGAAGCGCGGTCGCGTGTTTGGGCGCCTTCTTACGGTCCTGGATGATGCGGTGATCGAGTCCGTCAGGGTGCAGGAGCACTGGGCAGGGCGCGATTCTCGTGGCGTGACGCAGTTGTCAGGCAGCTCTTGGCATCGCGTGTTCGCCGCATCATTCGAGCCCGTGATCAGGGAAGACGCGGCACGACGCTTTCTGCAGGACCTCATTGAACGCTAGATCGGCCGATGAGACTCCTCATCTGGTTGTCCGGCCATTCGCGCCTGTCCATTCATCGAGTTGAGGGAGTTGCGTTCCCAGAACACACCTTCGGAGTAACCTTGCACTTCAGTGTCAGAGGTCGCCAATTCAAGCCGTTTTTCGGCCAAGAGGGCGTATTCCCGATCGCACTCTATCCCGAGAAAGCGACGGTCTAGCTTTCGAGCAACCACAGAGGTCGTGCCACTGCCGAGGAAGGGGTCCAGAACAAGGTCTCCAGGATTGGTGCTGGCAAGGATGAGCTTCGCCACCAGCTTCTCGCTTTTCTGTGTTGGGTGGTCGGTGTTTTCTGGCATGGACCAGAAGGGGACGGTTATGTCTGTCCACAAGTTGGACGGGTGGGTATCGCGGAAGTTGCCCTCCTTGCCTTCCTGCCAGTCCTTTGGCGTTCC
This sequence comes from Boseongicola sp. SB0662_bin_57, assembly GCA_009839535.1. Taxonomy (GTDB): domain Bacteria; phylum Pseudomonadota; class Alphaproteobacteria; order Rhodobacterales; family Rhodobacteraceae; genus JAJEFO01. Next base: position 2,121 of record VXPN01000476.1, read on the forward strand.
ATCACCGTTGCGGTAGGGCGCGATGACCTTGCGACGGATCTTTACCTCTGCGACATTGAATGTGTAGCTGTCGCTGACTGTGCAGAACCAGATGTCCTCGCTTGAGTTCTTCCAGTTGGTCCTTGCGCCACGTCCCTTTTCCCGCTCCCAGGTTATGCGGTTACGAACATGGAGACGTTCGGATGCCGTTGCGAAGATTGAGATTGACGTATGCCAGTCGCCGCAGATGTAGACTGTCCCAGTGTTCTTCACGGTGGGCAGGAGAGCGTCCAGGACGCCGCCCAGCCACTCAGTGTACTGCGCCACCGGCTTCTTGGCGAACGAGCGCTTTCCAAAACTCTTGTTGAGGTTGTATGGCGGGTCCAGAAACAGCATGTCCACCGATTCCGGTGCCAAACGAACTGCGACTTCGAGGCAGTCGCCAATGATCGTTGCGTCAATGGTGCCTGCATCAACTTCCGAGAGTTCTTTCAAGCGTGCCTGAAGTCCGTCACGTTCTGTCTCATCCAGCGTGATGGTTCGGTTTCTCGGCGCTCTTTTCCTTTCGGACATTCGTCGTTCTCTCGCCCCAGCGTTTTGTCGCAAGTTAGCGCGACTTCTTCGTTTGGTCTACTTGATTGGCTTGCTGGGATGCATCCGTCGCATCCAAGGCAGTGCCGTTCTATGGAGGCAAGGACTCGACATCGGGCAGGGTCTGGCATAAATTGAAACAAAACAGGAACGAATGGCTCTGCCCGTGGTATTGCCCGGCTCATGAAATCGCGACGGATCATGTCGCTCTGGTTTCCCCGTCTCGCTGCCGAACATTCAGTGCGGCAGGGCCTTGGCATGCCTGGCATGCCTTTTGCGGTCGTGGGGCAGGAGGGTCAGAAGCAGGTGCTGGTTTCGCTTTCGGCCGAGGCTGAGGCGGCGGGGTTGAGACGAGGCCAGCCATTGAGTGATGCCTACGCCATGTGTTCCACGCTCCAGACGCGGCTCATGGACCCGCAGGTCGATCATGACGTTCTGACTGCGCTGTGTCGCTGGGCGGGAAAGTTCAGCCCTTGGGTTTCCGAGGAGCCTCCCGAAGCGCTTGTGGCCGACATCACGGGGTGTGCGCATCTCTTTGGAGGCGAAGTGACCCTGCTGGACCAGGTGAACACCGAATGTGCGGGGCTGGGGTTGACGTTGCGGGCGAGCATTGCGGATTCGGTGGGTGCGGCCTGGGCTCTTGCGCGGTTCTCGGGCAAGGGGGTGGCGGGCACGCGTTCAGGGGATGACATCGCTCAGGAAGCGCGGGCGACGCGCTCGCGGGCTGCCAGGCGGCGGCATTGGGAACGGGGCGGTCCGAAGCCCGAAGCGATGGCGCCATCTTCACGCGGGGCACGCATTGTCCCGCCGGGACAGGTCTGGGTGGCACTGGCCGACCTGCCGGTTGCGGCGCTGCGTATCGAGGAAGGCATGGTTGCGAGGCTGAATCGGCTGGGATTGCGCCGGATCGGCGATCTGGCGAGTCAGCCGAGGGCGGGCCTCAGGCGTCGTTTCGGGCATTCCCTGTTGCAGAGGCTGGACCAGGCGCTCGGCACCGAGTCCGAGCCCGTGAACCCTGCGCGTCCGCGCCATCATTTCGGCGTGCGCCTTACCTTTCCTGAGCCGATCGGGTCGAGGAAGGACATTGAAGCGGCGATCAAGCGGCTTCTGCCAACGCTGGAGGAAAGGCTTCGGACGACGGGTCGGGGCATACGGCAGGTTCGCCTCGAATGTCACCGAAGCGACCACAAGACGAGCCGGGTCGAGGTCGGGCTGGCGCATGCCGTGACTGCACTTGATCGGGTCTGCGCACTCTTGATGATGAAGGCAGACGGTATCGATGCAGGCTGCGGGATTGACATGATCCGGCTTGTCGCCACGGTTACCGAACCGGTGACGTTCCGTGCGCATGCGACCCTTGCGGCAGCGGCGCACGGCGGCACGATGCAATCCACGCACGAAAGGCAAACGGAGTGCCTGCTGAACCGAATCGGTGCGCGCATCGGGCTCGAAACGGTAATCCGGCTGCATCCGGCCGAAAGCCACATCCCCGAAAAGACGTTCAATGTGCTTCACGCCGCATGGTCGGAGCCGGCCAAGGCATGGCCGCAGCCGCGCACGCTCCGGCCGCTGGAACTCTGGCGACCGGAAATCGTGACCGTGCCCAAGGAAGGTCCGGAACTGCCTGCGACCTTCCACTGGCGGGGGCGGGCATTCGAGACCCGTGCCGCTCTCGGACCCGAGCGGGTCGCGCCTGAGTGGTGGCTGGACGAGCCCGAGTGGCGTACCGGCGTGAGGGATTACTGGCGGGTGACAACACGTACGGGGGAGCGGTTGTGGCTTTATTTTGCGCATGGCGCCGCCAAGTCCCCGGGCTGGTTCTGCCAGGGCAGCTTTTGTTGAACCGGCATTTCCCGGCAGCGGCGGGTGTGTCAGGGAAGCATGACGGTGACCGGGCGGCACAGACATTGGCCTTCGCGCGCACCTGCGCTGCGGGAAGGTCAGCGACCTGACGCGTCAAGACAGGATTGAAAGAATCCGCGCGGCGAATGACGAATCCGTGAAGCCGATTGCCCAAATGCCGATCAGCCGCC
>VXPN01000019.1 GCA_009839535.1 Boseongicola sp. SB0662_bin_57
CTTGGCGACATCTTGCGGGGCGAGAGAGCGACCAGGGGGAAGTCGCTGCTCGACGTCCAGAACGAACTCAGGATCAAGGCGGAGTACATCTCGGCGATAGAGGCGGCGGATTCGTCGGTATTTGACGTGCCGAGCTTCGTGGCGGGCTATGTTCGCTCCTACGCGGGATACCTGGGCGTTGATCCGGACTGGGCGCTCCAGACCTTTTGCAAGGAAAGCGGGTTTTCTCTCCCGACTGGCCAGGATTCGCAGAAGCGGCAGAACTTGAAGCATTCCGTCAGGAAAGACGAATTGAGCGCTCCTGCCGGGCAGGCGCCGACAGCCAGGCATCCGATCGCGAGCCGCTACTTCGGATACTTGATGGACCGGGAAACGTCGTTGTCGACTCTTGAGCCCAAGGCATTGGGTTCAATTGCCGCGTTGCTCGCGCTTCTGGCCGGAATCGGCTACGGTGGCTGGATCGTCCTGCAGGAGGTCCAGAAGGTGCGTCTCGCGCCAGTGGACCAGACACCGCAGGTCATCATCGATCTTGACCCGGTCAATTCCGCATTTCCCCTGGAGGAGGACGGGGCGGACCAAGACAGCATTTCGGCAGTCGCCGTGTCCGGCGGAGTCAACGGGTTTTCCCGGCCGGAGGTGGCGGATGTTCCCGCGATCGTTGCGCGGGACGGCCCGATCGCCGCAATTGATCCAGACACGTTCGGGGCATTGGCTCCGGAATCCGGCGTGCGAGGCGTGCCCGATGTTGCGGTGCCGTACAGCCATTCAACACTTGCAGGCATGGAAGTCGAATTCGATCTGCCGCACGCCGATCCGATGACCTACTTTCCGAGGGTTCAGGAGGCCGTTGCGGATGATCCGGCAGTTGAGCCGAGCGGGCCCTCCGTTGAACTTCTGGCGGTGCGCCCATGCTGGGTGCGCGTTCGCGGTCCGGACGGAACGGTTATACTCGAGAAGATCCTTGATGCCGGCGAAAAGTTTGACGTTCCCCTTACGGATGAGCCGGCACGCCTGCGTGCAGGCAATGCCGGGTCGCTCTACTTTGAGGTGAACGGTCAGCTGCACGGCCCTGCCGGCAACGGACAGTCCGTGGTGCGCGACATTGAACTGTCACCCGAAGCGCTTATGGAAAACTATGGTGCGGCCGACGTCGCGTCGGATTCAGAATTGGCCCGCTACATTTCGGTGGCCGAGGCCGCAGGCGGCGAATGATGGCTTGCGAATGCCGGCCCGCCCGTGAATGTGTCCGTGCAGTGGAGGGTTTCCTGACATGTCGCTGAACAGCGTTCGTCCGTGGCGCAACATCTACCGCCGGAAGTCTCGGCAAATCCATGTGGGTTCCGTACCGGTTGGGGGTGATGCGCCGATCACCGTTCAGACGATGACAAACACTGACACAACGGATGTTGCCGCGACCGTTGCGCAGGTTCAGGCGACTGCGGAGGCAGGAGCTGACATCGTGCGCGTTTCGGTTCCGAACGAGCCGAGTTCCCGAGCGCTTAGGGAGATTGTCGCGGAAAGTCCGGTCCCGATCGTCGCCGACATCCATTTTCACTACAGGCGCGCGATCGAGGCCGCGGAGGCTGGCGCTGCATGCCTTCGCATCAATCCGGGCAACATAGGTTCGGAGGATCGCGTTCGCGAAGTCATCCGGGCGGCCAAGGAGCATGGCTGCTCTATCCGGATCGGCGTGAACGCGGGCAGTCTCGAGAAGCACCTGCTCGAAAAGTACGCCGAGCCGTGTCCTGAGGCGATGGTGGAAAGCGGGCTGAACCACATCAGGATCCTGGAAGACAACGACTTCCTTGAGTTCAAGATCAGCTGCAAGGCATCTGACGTGTTTCTTGCGGCCGCCGCCTACCAGGCATTGGCCGAGGCCACGGATGCGCCTATCCACCTCGGGATCACCGAGGCGGGCGGCTTGGTCCCTGGCACGATCAAGTCCGCAATCGGCCTTGGGAACCTGCTCTGGATGGGGATCGGCGACACGATCCGGGTGTCGCTGAGCGCCGATCCGGTCGCGGAGGTGAGGGCTGGAAGCGAGATCCTGAAGTCGCTCGGACTGAGGCATCGAGGCGTCAACATCATTGCCTGTCCTTCTTGCGCGCGTCAGGGCTTTGACGTCATCCGGACCGTCGAAATTCTCGAGAAGAGACTTGAACACGTGAAGACGCCCATGAGCCTTTCGATCATCGGTTGCGTCGTGAATGGTCCCGGAGAGGCGCTGATGACGGATGTCGGATTCACGGGAGGCGGCGCCGGATCGGGAATGGTCTATCTGGCAGGGAAGCAGGCCCACAAGATGTCGAACGAAGAGATGATCGACCATATCGTCGATCAGGTCGAAAGGCGCGCGACGGAGATCGAAGCCGCCTCGTAGTCAGCGGTCTTGAAGTGCCGCCCTGCTGCGTGAAGCGCCGGGCTCCTTGATCGGTCCGTCCTATCCCCGGCTCGCTCGGATGTCGGCCACGATCTCGCGCATCTGCTCGAGTTCCAGAAAGCCGCGCAGGATGATGTCTCCCAGGATGAATCCGGGAGTTCCCTGGACACTCAGCGCTTGGGCCAGCGCATGGTTCTTGCCAATTGCCATTGCGACATCTTCGCTGCCCATCGATTCCGTGATCGCGCCATGGTCAAGCCCGATCTCGCGGGACGTTCGGGCCAGGAAGCCCTCTGTCACCGCGCCGTCATGCAGCATGAGGGTGTCGTGAACGCGCTTGTAGTCAGCGTCGCCGGCGACGAACTTGACGGCAATCGCGTAGCGCGCGGCCAGGGTGGACTGATCACCGAGAATGGGAAACTCCTTGACGATGTAGCGAATGTTTCCGTCGCTCGCGACCAGTTCTTCCACCGCCGGGAAAGCGCGCTTGCAGAAGCCGCAGCGGTAATCCAGGAATTCGACCAGCGTGACGTCTCCGTCCAGGTTGCCGCCAACATAGCTGAAGCCGTCGTCGAAAATGCTGTCGTGGAGGCGTTCGATCACTTCGCTGTCCCGGGCCACGGCATCCCGCTCGCGGCGTTCCTCGAGGACGGAGATGGCTTCCATCAGGACCTCCGGGTATTCGAGCAGGTAGTCGCGGATTTCGGATCGGAACGCCGCGCGTTCGCCCTCCGACATGGATTCGATATCGAATGCAGCAGCCATCGGCGCTGCAAGCGTCAGGAAAAGTATGCCCAAGGCCTTGGATTGCATTGGCGACCTCCAAAACTTGCTGGCGGAGCATCTGCAGAATGGGGGGCGAACGCAAGGGCTTCACCGATTCGTGTAGACCTGGGGCCGTCTCGCCGGGCGCTTGACGGGTCGACGGACAACGAGCGTTGAAGTTACAGGGCAGGCGCCGGATCGCACGGTGCCGAACATTCCGATGGTTTGCGTGTTGACACAATAGGAATCGGCGGCTCGTGGATTGCCCTCCTCCAGGCGGGCGTCGAGCATTGGTTGGATTTCCTCCGTCCGGGCGCCGATCGCTGTTGCCTGTCGCCGCGAATTGATGCAGGCGGATCCAAGGCTCCTTCTTGATGCTTTGCCGGGTAGCAGACTGCACCGCCCCAGCCAGATGGAACCTGGCCGGGCAACCGTCACGCCGGCCCAACGTGTCGAGGGGACGCCGGTTTCCAGGCAGGCGTCCATGTCATGGCCGATGCCTTGATTGACGCGGTCCGGCAACTTTGGCAGACGACACTGCATCACCGAGGACAGTCTCATGCGCCTTTCCCGTCGGTCCGAAATTGACCCGTTCATTGTCATGGACGTCATGGACGCGGCTGCGCGGGCCGAGGCTGAAGGTCGGCACATCATCCATATGGAAGTCGGTCAGCCAGGCACGCCCGCACCGCAAAGAGCTCGGCAAGCTCTTGCGGCTGCCATGGAGCGTAACGCGCTTGGATACACTCTGGCGCTGGGCATTCCTGAGCTGAGAGAGAAGATCGCCTTGCTCTACCGGTCTCGGCACGGTGTCGACCTGTCGCCGGAACGGGTCGTCGTTACGGCCGGCTCGTCCGGCGCATTCCTGCTGGCTTTCACCGCGCTCTTCGAGGCCGGCGACCGCGTTGCGCTCGGAGCTCCCGGATATCCTTCATACCGCCAGATCCTGCGAGCGCTCAGCCTGGTTCCTGTCGATGTCCAAACCCGTGCCGAGGATCGGTACCAACCCGTTCCGGATCTGCTGCCGGACGACATCAAGGGCCTGATCGCTGCGTCGCCGGCAAATCCGACGGGAACGATGCTGGACGGACAGGCATTGGCGGGGCTGATTGATGCGGCGGCCGAACGGAATGCCCATTTCGTCTCGGACGAGATCTATCATGGGCTCGAATACGAGCGCGCGGCAGTCACTGCGCTCGAATTCTCGGACGATGTCTGTGTCATCAATTCCTTTTCCAAGTATTTCTCCATGACGGGCTGGCGGGTCGGCTGGATGGTCGTCCCGGAGCCGCATGTGCGCACGATCGAACGACTCGCCCAGAACATGTTCATCTGCGCCCCGCATGCAAGTCAGGTTGCCGCCCTTGCGGCGATGGATTGCGATGACGAGCTCGAACGGAACGTGGCAACCTATCGGGCCAACCGCGACCTGATGATCAAGGGCCTGGCGGATTGCGGGTTTGACCAGATCGCTCCGCCGGACGGCGCTTTCTACGTTTATGCCGATGTTGCGCGCTTCACCGATGACAGCCGAGCGTTTGCGGGAGAGATCCTGGACCGGGCGGGCGTCGCGGT
>VXPN01000471.1 GCA_009839535.1 Boseongicola sp. SB0662_bin_57
CGACCTTCAGGAACTGGATGGCGCGGAACTCAAGGACTATCGCACGCGCGCGCAGTTGATCTTTCAGGATCCGTATGCGGCGCTCAGTCCCCGAATGACGGTTCGGGACATCATTGCGGAACCCCTGGAAGTGATGGGGCTGACGAAGGGCAGGGCGGAGACCGACGAGCGCGTTCGGGAGATCGCGGCGAGATGCCGGTTGAACCTCGAACATTTGCGGCGGTTCCCGCATGCATTTTCGGGTGGGCAGCGCCAGCGCATCTCGATTGCGCGGGCTCTCGTCTCGGGGCCGAAATTCGTGGTTGCCGACGAAAGCGTTGCCGCGCTCGACGTATCGATCCAGGCGGACGTGCTCAATCTCCTGAAGCAGTTGCAGGATGAACTGGGGCTGACATTCATGTTCATCAGCCACGACCTTTCGGTCGTGGCCCACACCTGCGATCACGTGGCGGTCATGTATCTTGGTCGGCTGATCGAAACCGCTCCGACACGCAGGCTGTTCGAGGCTCCTCGGCATCCCTACACAAAGGCGTTGTTTTCGGCCATTCCGTCACTCGATCCAGACGATGACAAGACCGCGCAAAAGCTGGCAGGGGAAATTCCGTCGCCAACGGATCAGCCTCCGGGATGCAAGTTCCAGACGCGCTGCCCGCATGCCATTGACATCTGCAAGGCTCAGGAGCCGACGCTTGAGACCGAGGACGGACATGATGTCGCCTGCCATCGCTGGAAGGAACTGATGAATCTGGTTCCGGCCTGAGTGCCGAAAGCGCGCAGGCGCAAATCTCCGGTCCTGGGGTGCCAGCATTCGGTGCCGAAACGGCTCAGCCGGAGGGGATGTGCGGGCGTGGTTCTCGATCCGGCGGCTTGGGATCGACGGCAGCGTGATACGACTTGATCCGAAGACCAAGTGCCATCCGCCGGTGAAGGCAATTTCCTGAGGATGCACCGGACGAGGGAAGCCCATGCTTCTGGCCTGACGCGGGAGAAACGGGGTGTGGCCATGGTGGAACCGAGGCACTGGAACATCGGCGAAGTCCGCCGGAACCGGTCGATCTTCCGGCTTGCCGCGGTGCGTGCCTTCCCCCGTTCCACGTTTCCGTGCGAAGCGTGTGAGAGCGAATGATGTGGACAGTTCTTTCCCGATCCCGGTCCTGCTCCGATTCGGCGCCCGCATGAGATCGCGTCCGCCAAGTTCGGCGTGGCGGCAACAAGCACTTGGATCGGTGGAGCGCGTACACTATACCATTGCGGAATTCCGCGACGACAGCCGGAAAGTTCCGGCGCGCTGACAGAATTGGGGAGCGGGCAACCTGGCCGCATTCGGAAAGATCCTTGGCAGCGCCGCCGGTTTTGCAATTGGCGGGCCGCTCGGCGCCATAGCGGGGCTGGCGCTCGGGCACCTCGTGGACAAGCGCAGAGCGCCACCAGATGTCGCGAAGGCGGCCGGGACTCGTGCTGGCCCGTGGCGCCGCTCGAATGTCGATGTCCAGACGGCGTTCGCGGTGGCGTTCGTCACGCTCGCGGCGAAGCTCAGCAAGGTCGATGGTCGGGTGACGCGCGATGAAATCGACACCCTCAAACGCGTCGTGTCTTTCCCGGAAGAGGCCAGAGGGGAGGTTGGCGCGATCTTCGATGCCGCCAAGACGGACGCGACCGGTTTTGAACCCTACGCCCGGCAGATCGCGGCCATCGTTCGTAACGATTTGGTCATGCTCGAACAGATTCTTGCCGGTCTTGTTCAGATTGCCGCTGCCGATGGCACCTACCATAGCGGAGAAAGGGACTTCATTGGCCGAGTCGCGCGCGAATTCGGGTTTTCGCCTGAGCACTGCATGCGCATTGAACATACTTACATTCCGGACGCGGTTCCTGACGAGGAAGATCCGTACGAGATTCTTGGCGTAAGCCGCGACGCGACGGACGAAGAAGTCCGCAAGGCCTATCGCACGATCATCAAGGACTTCCATCCAGACAGGTTGATGGCAAAGGGGATGCCTGAGGAATTCCACAAGCTCGGTGCCAAGAAGACCTCTGAGGCGAACATTGCCTATGACCGGATCAAGAAGGAGCGATGCCTTTCCTGAGCGGCCGCCTGAAACGGGCGATCCAAGGTGTTCCCGCATGCCGGGCGCCTGGGATCTCCGCGGAGACACCAAGTGCGACGAAACACACCTCTGCCGGTGCAAGGACGGCATGTTGGCCAGTCTGCGAGGCGGACGGACGGGCACGCGAATTCGTCGCTCTGGCACCGGTCTTCGCGGAGCGGCTGCGGATGCCCTTCGTGGCGCTTGGACAACATGGTTGTTGTGCCGGACGAAAGAAGGCACTCTCGATGGGCGCCTCTCTGTCGCCCGTAACCACTGAATGGAGTTTCAGCATGACTTCAGGCAAGCCACGCGTCGGTGCACCGGTAGAGAGCCTCGACTTTCCGAGCGTCGATCGTGAGGGGTCGATCTCGATCGGCCGGCCCAAGGATCGCTGGACGATGCTGTTCGTCTATCGTGGTCGTCACTGCCCGCGGTGCAAGCGTTTCCTGAACAAGCTGAACCACGCGTTGCTGGATTGGGTCGCCGTCATGGATGTCGTGGTGGTCTCGGCCGACAGCAAGGAAAAGGCGCTTGCAGACAAGGAGGAGTTCGGCTGGGGCTTCGATCTTTGCTACGGGTTGACGGAAGCGCAAATGCGGTCGCTTGGTCTCTTTGTCTCCGAACCGCTCTCCGAGGCGGAGACTACGGGCATGTTTGCGGAACCCGGCACATTTGGAATTCGTCCGGACGGCACGCTGATGCTTGTGGACATTTCCAACGGACCCGCGGCGCGCCCCGATCTGGAAGAGCTCCTGGACGGCATGAAATTCAACATTGAGAACAATCGCCCGGTCAGGGGCACTGCCTGACTGTGGCTGCAGGGAAGCGCAATGCAGTCGCTTACGGGCGAAGGTGCGGCCCGTCTCCCGCGCCCGCCGCGCTCACTGACGCAACGCGGAACTTCCTGCTGATGTCGCGCGATGCGATCTCTCACCGAGATCTGCGAGCAAGGCTTTGTGCGGAACACGTGGCATACCGATCAATTGGCGCACAACACATTGGGCGGGCATTGTGAAACTGTCGCTTCTGCCATGAGACAGGATGCCGAACTCGGACGGAGGCAGAAACCTGACGCCGTTGGTGGCTGCAATGCCAATTCTCGACCGATGTCGAGTTGCGGCCATTCCGTGATCGCGGCCCGAGGTCAGCTGTCGCCAAACGAAAAGTCAGGGAGCGAATCAAAGGCCAATTGAATGGCCTGGCTCCATCCTTTCGAAATCGTCCTGTAATACGCGTCGCTCTCAGTAAAGCGGCGTGTCGGCCCGGGGACAAGCGTTTCTGCCTCATAGACGCTGAGGTCGAGCGGAAGTCCGACTGACAGGTTGGACTTGATGGTTGAATCAAACGAGACAATGAGGAGCTTGACCGCATGTTCAAAGGTCAGATCCGGACGATAGGCCCTTGCCAAAATCGGCTTGCCGTACTTGGTCTCGCCGAGCTGGAAGTAGGGCGTGTCCGGCCCGGATTCAATGAAGTTACCCTCCGGATAGATCATGAACATTCTCGGAGGTTCGCCCCGAATCTGGCCGCCCACGACTATGTTCGCCCGAAATGCGGACGGTTCCTCGCTCCCTTCGGAACCGATCTCTTGGATTGTCTCGCGCAGGATCTTTCCGATCAAGCGGGCAACCCGGAACATCGAGGGCGCATTCAGTATGGATCGGCTGCCGTCGCCCGATTGGGCTTGTTCCTCGACGAGGTTGATGACCGTTTGGGTGGTTGCAAGATTTCCCGCCGTCATTACCGTCACGACCCTTTCTTTGGGCACTTCCCAGCGAAAGAGCTTCTGGTTGACGGATACGTTGTCGACGCCCGCGTTGGTCCGGGTGTCTGACATGAACACCAAGCCTCGGTTCAGCCGCATGCCGACGCAATAGGTCATTTCGCGAATTCCTGCCGGCAAGGCCGAGCCTTGAAGCCCCTTTGCCCGAACAATTTCATTGCTGGGATACCTGCAATGAAACCGTCATCGTTTCGGCCGCATCCCCGAGCCGCATTCCCCGGACGGGCGCGGCATCCTGACAGTCAAGTCCAGTGGCAACCCGCACATACCGGTCGTCGGGAGAAATCCCGTTCGAGACGTCGAACCCGACCCAACCCAGTCCATCGACATGAACCTCTGCCCAGGCGTGTCCGGCCTGTTCACTGCCGTCGCCGCCGGACTCGAGGTAGCCGCTCACGTAACGGGCGGGAAAACCAAGGCACCTTGATGCGGCAAGGAATACATGCGCGTGGTCCTGACACACGCCTTTGCCGGCCGACAGGGCGTCTTCTGCGCAGGTCGTCGTATCAGTCGTGCCGGGCTGGTACGAAATCCGGGACAGGACTTGCGCCGACATCGCATGCAGAAACGTGATGGCGCCGCCTTCGGGAGAACTCTCTTGCCACTCCGCGGAAAAGGCCTCGGCAAATTGGCGAATTCCGGAACCGGGCCTGGTTGCTTCCGTCTCTCGCGTATACAGCCACAAGGGAACGTGCCCGCGATGGTCGCCGAAGATTCCACTGGAGTCCGTGACTTCGACGACGCCTTCACCAGTTACGACAACCTCATTGGCATGAGCGTGGGCGCTTGCGAGATCAACCTGGTTGTCGAACTGGTCCATGAAGGTGACTTCCTTTGTGCCGCC
>VXPN01000285.1 GCA_009839535.1 Boseongicola sp. SB0662_bin_57
CGGACATGACGGCCCGGTGAATCGGGGCGGCGCCGCGCCAGCGCGGCAGGAGAGATGCATGAATGTTGAGGCAGCCGAGACGCGGGGTCGCCAGAATGGCTTCAGGCAAGATCAGGCCATAGGCAACGACAATGGCGGCATCCGCGTCGTGAGCGCGGAAGCTGTCGCAAGCGTCGGTCGACCGGAAGTCCCGGGGCGTGTGCACGGACAGGTCCAGCGCTTCCGCGCGAACATGGACGGGGCAAGGCCGTGCCTTCATGCCGCGTCCGGCTGGTCGGGGAGCCCGGGTGTAGACCGCCACGATTTCGTGTCCGGCCTCGAACAAGGCGTCTAGCGCAGGGACCGAAAACTCCGGCGTGCCCATGAACACGAGTCTCATCGATGCGTCCGTTTCTCCCTACGCCCGTGCCCGCTCGCGCTTCAGCTTCTTCATCTTTCGGGTGATCATCTGGCGCCGAAGCGGTTTCAGGTAGTCGATGAAGAGCTTGCCGTTCAGGTGGTCGATCTCGTGCTGGACACAGGTTGCCCAAAGGCCCTCGAACCGTTCGACCTCTTGCTTGCCTTGGAAGTCGTCCCAAGCCACTTCAACTTCGGCGGGCCGTTCGATCTCGGCAAATTGTTCGGGAATCGAAAGACAGCCTTCCTCGTGCGTGGAGCGATCCTCCGAGGTCCAGGTCACCGCGGGATTGATCAGGACCATCGGTTTGGGTGGCGCATCCTCTTCCTTGACGCAATCCATCACCAGAAGCCGCTTCAATACGCCAACCTGTGGTGCGGCAAGTCCGATTCCAGGAGCCGCATACATGGTTTCGAGCATGTCATCGGCAAGCGCGCGCAGCCTGTCATCGAATTCAGTGACAGGGTTTGCGACCGCTTTCAGGCGAGAGTCGGGGTGGATCAGGATTTCCCTAATTGCCATGGGCTTCATCTAGGAGAAGGCGAGGTCAGCGGCAAGCCGACCTTGCTTGCAGGTCTGTGGCGGACTGGTTAGTTCGAGGCATGACCCATGACTTCGATACCCAGCTCGCGCTCCGTGGCTCGCATGCCGCCAAGTATGACAACCTTGAGCAGGCCTTCGGCGTGGACGATCCGGAGATCATTCCCATGTGGGTCGCGGACATGGACTTTCCTGCCGCGCCTGCCATCCGCGCGGCGCTTCGGGCCGAAGTGGACTTGGGGTACTGCGGGTATTTCGGAAATGCGGCCGCGGCCGGTCAGGCCGTAGCGGCATGGTACGGGTCCCGCCACGGATGGGAGGACATCGATCCTGACTGGATTCGCTACACCCATGGTGTCGTCAGCGGCTTTGGAGACGTGCTTGCGACGTTCAGCGAGCCGGGGGATTCCGTTGTCGTCTTCTCTCCGGTGTACCACGCGTTCTATCGGCAAGCGCGGAACATGGGCCGGGAGATTCTGGAAAGCCGGTTGAAGGTCGAAAACGGCCAGTTCCACATGGACCTGGACGCCCTGCAGTCATCCATGACCGGACGCGAGAGGATCGTGACCTTCTGCACTCCGCACAATCCGGGCGGACGGCTGTGGGAAGTGGAGGAAATCAGGGCCCTGGCAAGGTTCTGCGAGGCAAACGACCTGATACTGATCTCTGACGAGATTCACATGGATCTGGCTTTCCCTGGCGCGAAGTTCGTGCCAACGGCCGTGGCGGCGCCAGAGCAGCTCGACCGGTTGGTGGTGCTGACCGCCGCCTCAAAGGGCTTCAACGTTGCCGGCGGCGAGACGGGACTTCTCGTTGCCCCGGATCCGGACATGCGTGCACGTGTCGACAAAGTGCTGGCCGACCGTGAATCCTCGCCCAACCGCTTCGGCATGGCGATGCTCACCGCGGCCTTCGCGCAGAGCGGTGACTGGTCTGAGGCAGCGCGGGCCTACATTGCCGAAAATTTCCGCACGTTTGCCCGGCGGGTCGCCGCGATCCCCGGCGTGGGCGTCATGGAGATGGAATCGACGTATTTGGCATGGGTGGACTTCACCGCCCTTGGCATGTCCGACGATGAACTGCTGAAGCGCCTGCTTGCCGCGAAGGTGGCGCCGAGCCCCGGCACCCAGTTCGGAACCGGTGGCTCAGGTCACATGCGGTTCAATCTGGCTCTGCCACGTCCGACACTGATGTCCGCGATCGACCGGATCGAGCGCGCTTTTTCCGATCTCCAATAGGCTCGGGCAGTCCGGCATTCAGTGACCGCCGCACGTCAACGCAGACGGACACGCCAGTTGTCGCGTGCCAGGCAGCGTGCACCGTAGACGATCACGTACTCGCGCGCGGTTCGGACGATGCGTTCGCATCTCTCAGGCAGCCGTGAAACATGCCGGTAGTTCAGATCCAGGCAGGCTGCAGAATAGACCGCCCGATGTCCGCGGCCGGACCTTACGGTTCGTCGACAGCTGTCGGGAAGGGGCTTGCGCCTGTAGCCCATGTGTTCCGGCAGGTTTCGCGAGAGAATCCGGCCGTCCATGACTTTGGGCTTCGCGGAGGCATGGTTGCGGTTTCGGGGGCCGTGGCGCCAGTGGCCAGACCGGCGCATATCCGCCTCGGCTGCGGTCTTCCCTTCGTCGATGTCGTCGAGGGCGGCGGCAAGCAGCCCAAACACCGCGAGGCCGGCAATGATCTTGCCAAAATGCTCGGAATCGGCCGAGACCGGGGCCGGCAGAAGCGTCAAGGCGAGTGCGACGACGCTTGAGACGGCAAGGGCCTTGCTGTGGGTCATGAGATCTCTCCAGACTTGAATGTTGTGCGCCAACACACGTTGCCGCTTCATGAATGCAGAGTGGAGCACTTCGAGCCGGACACCCAATATCGGCCCGTTGACATGGGATAGCGAGCGACCAAGGGTTGGATGATATTGATTTTTTGGCGGTGCACGGAAACATTGACGGCATGTATGCACGTTCCCTGATCGGTGCCTTCGCGACGCTTCTTTGGTTGGCGGGACAGGCGCAGGCCGCCTGCTACGCCGATTACAAGGCCAGTCGCGACAATCCGTTCAAGCTTCACTACGGCGTGATCCGAATCGACGTGAACCCCTGCACCTTGTCGGATCAGGTGGTGCACGACGTGGCGGAGAGGCTGAAAGCGTCCGGCTGGAAGCTGCTTCAGGTGCGGTCGGTGTTTGGCGAAGGCGGGCTGGAGCAAAGGAGAGAGGATGCAGGACAATACTTCCTCCGCTTCTGATGCAAGGATTGCGGGTGCGCGTGTTGTCGCATTCGGAGTCATCGCGATCATCATGATACTTGGCGTGGCGGGAGCGTTTCTCCTGCTGAACCTGCCCGATGCGAACGCTTTCAATGCACGTGTCGAACGGATTTTCGTCGAAAACGCGGACCTGACTTCAGAGGCGGAGATCAAGCTTCTTGAAGTTCTCGCGCAGTCAGGCACCGCGTTTTCCGACGTTCTTGCCGGCTATCGCCTCGTGATCTTCGTTCTCATGCTCTTTGCCACTGGACTCCTTGTCGCTTGCCTCGCCTTTGTGGCCACGATCATGCTCCTCAATCGTCGCGTCGGAATGATCGAGCGGCAGGGCATTCAGGTCTCTTCGCTCACGATAGATCGAGAAGGGAATTTCGTGATCATCAATGACATGGAGTTCAAGCTGACGAGTGCCGCGGTCGAGACGATTTCCGTTCTCGCGGAGGCGCGCATGGACGGGGAGGTTCTCAGCGGCGCCGAGATCGAGGCCGTGATTTCCGGCCGGCGGCCGGAGGATTGCGAGGAAGCTTCCGGCGCCACGCGGATCAAGCGCTTGAGAGACGCCCTCGGCAACCAGATCGTGGCAGAGCTGCTGATCAAGACCGTTGCCAGGCAAGGCTACGTGCTGGACATCGACCGGAACGCGATTCGAGTGGCCTGACGCGGCCCAACGCATTCGAAAGACCGGACACCGTCACGATGCCGGACACGTGCTTCGGCAGGTCGGGAGGCAGTCGCGCGTTGCCGCTTCCCTGGGCTGGCTTCGTGGTTGCGAGAAATTTTCGGGAGACCCGGCGCTTCCGGCGACGCGCACGTGGCTCCGGTGCGGGAATGGCGGCCCCGATAGGAGTCGAACCTATGACCTACCGCTTAGGAGGCGGTTGCTCTATCCTCTGAGCTACGAGGCCGCTTCGCCGCTTTTCTCCTGTTCTGGCGATGTGATCAAGCGGCTTGCGCCGTTGCCTGCGGGCAATGGCACGAAGATCATTGCAGCGAGGCGATCAGATGAGCGATGACAAGATCATTCCCTTGACAAAGGATTCCAAGACGCAGATGCGGCCATTGACGCTGAAGGACGTGTCCTCGGCATCGGGCGTTTCCGAAATGACGGTCAGCAGGGTCTTGAGGAACCGCGGGGACGTCTCGGACGCCACCAGGGAAAAGGTCCTGAGGGCGGCGAAGGAACTCGGCTACGTGCCGAACAGGATCGCGGGCGCGCTTGCATCGAACCAGGTCAGCCTGGTGGCGGTCATCATTCCGAGTCTCTCGAACATGGTGTTCCCGGAGGTCCTGACCGGAGTCTCCGAGATCCTCGACGAAACGCCGCTTCAGTCGGTCGTGGGCGTGACCAATTACCTGCCAGAGAAAGAGGAGCAGGTGCTGTTCCAGATGCTGTCCTGGCGACCGTCCGGAGTCATCATCGCCGGGCTCGAGCATTCAGATGCATCACGGGCCATGCTGGCCGCTTCGGGCATCCCGGTGGTCGAGATCATGGACACGGACGGCG
>VXPN01000240.1 GCA_009839535.1 Boseongicola sp. SB0662_bin_57
GACCTTGACTGGTTCATCTTGCGATACCGGCCGGGTTGGGATCCTGGGACCACCGATATCAACACGCTCGATCCGGCGGCGTATCTCTTCCTCGACGTGTTCAATCCACGCTACGGCCAGTCTCCCCGACCGGTGCCCGGACCAAACACCCACCGGAAGGAAGACCTGGAAGGACGCGGCGTTTACATCCAGGACCAGATCGACATCACGGATCGGGTGCAAGTTCGCCTGGGCTTGCGCTGGGATGATTTCGAGCAGGACTTGACCAATCTTCGCGCGGTTCCGGCAAGGACGACTTCGTCATCGGATACCCGCGTCTCACCGCAGTTCGGCGTGGTGTACTCGGTCAACGAGGGCATCAGCCTCTACGCCTCCTACGGCGAGGGCTTTCGCCAGCAAGCGGGTTCTGACTATCAAGGCAGACAATTCGCCCCCAACATCACCGAGTCCGCGGAGATTGGGCTGAAGTTCGATGCAGCGCGATTCTCCGAAACGGTCTCCGGCACTCTCACGTTTTCGCTGTTCCAGGTCGACCAAAGCAACATCCTGGTGAACGACGACCGGCCCGAGGCCGTGGCGGTCGGGTGGTTCTCCCGCGATGCAGGCAAAGCACGGAGTCGCGGATTCGAAGTGGACGCGGACCTTGCCTTCGAGACCGGATTCAATCTCTGGCTGTCGTACGCGTACATCGACGCCGTATTCACGACGAGCAATCTCGAAGCTGACTGGGGCGTGCTGATCGAGGACGGTGACCCGCTCATCAACTCGCCAGAGCATCAGGTGAGCCTGCAAGTCAGCCAGAGCTTCGAGGTGGGGGGCATGCCCGCACAGGTGGGCGCCGGCCTCCAATACACAGACGAGCGGCTGGGGTTTACTGCGTTTGACTTCTACTTGCCCAGCTACAACACGGCGCGGCTCTTTGGCCTGATCCAACCCACCGAGCGTGTCGCTGTTCGCTTTGACCTCGACAACGCGTTCGACGAGGAGTACTACACCAATTCGTACGCGGACGTTTGGGTCGAGCCGGGTGCGCCGCGTCGCTACCGCGTCACCGCGTCCTATTCGTTCTAGCTGCCCTCGGTCTGAGGCGTGACACCGGCCAGTCGCGCCTCGGACCGGTCCCACCCGGTATCCCTTGAGCCTCAGACCATGACCAACGCAAGCGCCGGCGCAGCCCGGATCGCGTCGCTCGACATCTTGCGGGGCGTGGTCATCCTCCTGATGATGTTGGACCACGTTCGTGAACGCTTCTACATGCACACACGAACGGGCGACCCGATATTCGAGTCCATCGATCCCGACCTTTTCTTCACACGCTACGTCACCCACTTGTGTGCGCCGGTGTTCATATTCCTGGCGGGGCTCTCGGCATGGCTGTACGCCCACCCGGCCAACGGTCAATATCGATCACCAACTGCCTTCCTGTTCAAGCGCGGCCTGGTCATCATATTGATCGAGCTCTGTCTCTATTATCTCGTCTGGGCCGACAGTTTTCCGTCTTTCCTGTTTCTGCAGGTGCTCTGGGCTATCGGCCTGTGCATGATTGGACTCTCGCTGGCCTGCCGACTCAACTACTGGTCGCTCGGCGCCCTGGGCTTTCTGATCGTGTTTGGGTACAACCTCCTCGGGCCTTTCGACTTCGAACCAGGCGGGCTCGGGCATGTCCTGTGGACAATACTCCTCGACCCCAACGACCTCGGACAGGTCGGAGGTTTGACGATCAATGTGTCGTATCCGGCGCTGCCCTGGTTTGGGGTCATTCTTCTCGGCTATTTCGCTGGACCCCTGTATGCCCAATCCGTTGCAACGCTGACAAGGCGGAAAGTGTTGCTGGGCTTGGGAGTATCGTGCCTCGCGCTACTGCTCTTGCTGCGAGGGCCGAACCTCTACGGGGAGGCGCTGCCGTGGTCGGTACGGGAGACGGCCGTGGAGACGGTCATGTCGTTCCTCAACTTCACGAAGTACCCACCTTCGCTCGACTTTCTGTTGATCACGCTGGGCACCGGTTTCTTGTGCCTGGCATGGCTCGAGTCAATCCGCGGGCAAAACAAGCTGTTTGGCGCCATGAGGGACTTTGGCGCGGTGCCCCTGTTCGTCTATGTCGTGCACTTGTACGTATTGTTGGCCGCCTACTGGATGCTATTCCTTCTGTTTGGTCCAACACATGGAGAACGTTTCGGCTTGAGCAGCGTCGCAGGGATTTGGGCCGGGACCATCGCGTTGGCGCTGGCGCACTACCCTGTTGCAGGCGCTTTCGCAGCCTACAAGCATCGCGAGAAGCGCGACAAGCCTTGGCTCAGCTACTTCTAAATCGTGCAGTCGACCGGACTCGGAGGTTCAAGTAATGCCCATGCTCATCGCGAAGGAGCTCAGCGTGGAACGCTCCAGCCAGCAAGTGTTGAAGGACGTCTCCCTGCAGCTGGAGCAAGGCGAAATCCATGCCTTGCTGGGCGGTAACGGGGCCGGCAAATCAACCACGCTGCTCACGTTTCTCGGCTTCCTCACGCCGGTATCCGGCAGTGTGCATGTTCAGGGCCGTGATGTAAGCGAGGATGTAGGCGCCGCCCGCCGGGCAATTGCCTACCTGCCGGAGGGGGCTACGTTGTACGCCCACCTGAATGCCTATGAGAATCTCCGCTACTTCCTGTCGCTAGCTGGGACGGACACGGACCGCCAGGTGCTCGATGTAGCCCTCGACCGCGTCGCCTTGCAGGCGGAGGCTCGCGAAATGCGTATGCAAACCTACTCGAAGGGCATGCGGCAAAAGGTGGCGATCGCCATGGCAATCCTGAGAGAGGCGCCCATCCTGCTTCTCGACGAGCCGACCTCCGGTCTCGACCCCGCGGCGATCGACGATTTCAATCGGCTGGTCCGGGACCTCGCCGAGGGAGGCCGAACCATCTTGCTGGTGACCCACGACGTCTACGGCGCCTGCCATGTCGCCGACCGAATCCACCTGCTGCACAGGGGGGAACTCGTCGGCACGTTCGACCGGCCATCGGACATGGACCGTATCGATACCGAGGCGGTCCATGCCGCCTTCGCCACCCACGCGGCAGCATGATGGGCCAGCTAACGACCATCGCTCGGGCGGAATGGCGGCTGTGGCTGAGGTCACGGCTCGCGTTTGGCGCGTTGCTGATCTTTGCGCTGTTGCTCACCTCGACGAGCGTGGTCACCGCGCTCAGGATGAGCGAGGCGCATCATGGGCGCACGGAACAGCAGGCCGGGGCCGAAGCGACTTTTCTGTCTCAGCCCGATCGTCACCCGCATCGCATGGTGCATTACGGGCACTACGTGTTCCGCGCGCCCCCGCCCCTTTCGATGCTCGACCCCGGCGTGGATTCGGTCACCGGACAGTCGATGTTCCTCGAGGGCCACCGGCAGAACACGGCCATGTTCGCCGATGTGAGGGCGAGCGCCGAACTCGGCGGATTCGAGGATCTGACGACCGCTCTTGTCTATCAACTGTTCCTGCCCCTGCTGCTCATCGCCATCGGTCATGGCCTGATCGTTCGCGAGCGCGAAGAGAACACCCTGGTGCCGCTGCTTGCGCAGGGCGTTACAGGAATGCAGCTCTACGCGGCCAAGTGGGTTGCCCTTGCGGGGGCATCCCTGGCGTTGTTGCTGCCGCTTGCCGTCATGTGCGCTGTCGCCATCGGACGGGGCGCGGCGCCGCTGGCCAGCGCTGGCGTCGTGGGGATCTACACGGCCTATCTGCTGGTCTGGTGCAGTCTCATCCTGCTCGTGTCGAGCACGGTCCGCTCTCGCAGCCTCGCCCTCGGCATACTGACGTTGCTCTGGCTGGGCACCGCCTTGATCGTCCCGCGCATCGCGGTGGAATCCGCAAGTAGCGCCATTCCCGTGCCCGGGAAGCTTCAGACCGACCTCAACATGCAGGCCGAACTGCGCGAAGTCGGCGACGGCCACGATGCCAGCGCGCCGGGCTTCCAGCAGCTTCAGGCAAACCTGCTGGCGCAATACGATGTGACTCGCCTGGAGGACTTGCCGGTGAACTTCCGGGGCGTCGTCTCCCAAGCCGCGGAAGCGGACTTGACGGAGGTGATGAACAGGCATGCCGAAGAGCGCATGGCGCTCGAAGCGGGTCAGGCCCGGGTCGCCGCATCCTTTGGCTGGCTGTCGCCGGTCGTGGCGGTCGCGGCAGGTTCCCGCGCATTGTCGGGGACCGACCTTGCGACCCACCATCGTTTCCTGCGCGAAGCCGAGGTCGTGCGCTTCGATTTCGTGCAGGGCCTCAATCGCGTGCACGCCGAGCAGCTCCCCTATAGCGATGACATCAATCGCAACATCGATGCCGAGGCCGCAAAACGCACGCGCATGTCGGCCGAAA
Organism: Boseongicola sp. SB0662_bin_57; assembly: GCA_009839535.1. Classification (GTDB taxonomy): domain Bacteria; phylum Pseudomonadota; class Alphaproteobacteria; order Rhodobacterales; family Rhodobacteraceae; genus JAJEFO01. The sequence continues at coordinate 4,352 of VXPN01000240.1, forward strand.
ACTGGAAAGTGCTCGATGCGTTTTCCTTTCGGCCCGCCGCAACCAGTGAACGCCTGTCGCGCGCCAACACACCTGCGGCCATGCTGTTCGCCTGGCTGGCGATGCTCACGGCCATTGGCGCTCTTGCCGCGCGAAGGATGCAGCCATGACCGGGCCGATGAGGGAACTCCAGTTTCTCGCAAAAGACAGGGCGGCGTTGCTCTGGCTGGGGATGGCGGTGCTGGTCGCCGGCCTGTCCGTGCTTCTTGGCCTACGCGAGGTTGCCGCGCAACGGACGGCCCTGAACGAACTGAGCGAAATCGACCGCGCCGAACGGGAAGTGCTGACGGGTCTGTACCAGGACTGGGGC
>VXPN01000218.1 GCA_009839535.1 Boseongicola sp. SB0662_bin_57
CACAACTATGCCTCGTGGGCCGTCATGAACGGCGTGCCCGTGCCGGTGGTCTCCCGGCTCCTTGGTCATTCCAGCACGAGAATGACTCTTCGATACGTTCATCTCTGCGACCGCGACATCCGCGCGGCGGCGGAACGCATCGGGGAGGCGATGGCAGGGCATCTGGACGGCGACAGTGTGTGATTCAAGGGCCGGAAGGTGTCGGGCATGTCGGTCGTCAAGCCGTGCTGCGAAGACTACGACGCCCGTGACTGCGTCGCAGCCCCCACCCGGGTCCTTGAGGTCGGGTTATGCTGCCTGATTGGGCAAGTCTTTGTCACCTTACCCCGAGGCAATGACCTCGCTGCAGTCGAGCTTGGGAACTGAAGACTTCGGCATGGCAAGCTGCAAGGCGTTTGGGAGCCATTGACGCAGGTGGTCGGTCTTGCTGCATGGGTTGCATTGAAGACGTGGCCATTCAACGAATCGCGTTTCAAAATGCGCCCGGCGGGTTCATCCAGTCCGCCGGGCGCGCGCGTTCTAGCTGCGCTCGGGCGGTAGATTACATCGAATGTGAAACCTGCCTGGAATTTGCAGCGCACGCGCACCTCGCCTTGACCCAAAAGAACTCCAACCGGACGGGTCAAGGCTTTGGGCAGGGCAGGGCAAGGCAGGCCTCGCAGCCCTAGAAGTCCTTGGCTGGAATGAGAACTCCTTAATCAATTCGCGTGATCCCTTTCAACATTGTGGCAGAAGTTCAATACCAGATACGGCGGCATATTGTTGTGCGGCTGTGTTTGTCCTGCGACTCCGGTATTTCTGGCATCTCTGCCATAACGTCGTTCCTCGTCATCATCGTCACCGCGATTCGCATTCTCACTTTCCCTGTTGTCCAGATACTTGTCCTCATAAGTGTGTACATGACTTGGCATTTCCGGTTCAGTTAGCACGTGCTGGTACTCACCTCCCCGATCACCGATCTGGAACGGTTCTACCGTCTCATCCCGATCATCTGTTCCGCTGCCTGATGCAAGGGGGAAACGACCACGTGCCGGGTTGTAGAGTTCCCATGCGTCGCCGAAAACCGCGCAATCCTGATCCGTCATCAGGATGGCGCTTTCGAATCGCTCATTTACGAGCCGCTCAATGGTCTCTCGGATTCTCGGGTTAATGATTTGCCCATCGTCTTCCCTTTCCGAATTTGCCCCGCCTCCGTGTTCAGTTTCGTCGTCGACAGTCTCATTCTCTTCCAACTCACGCGGCGGATTCACGCCGTCACAGCAATCGGGAAAGGGGAGCAAGACGTTTGGTTCCCTGCACACTCTTTGTAGTTCTTCCGGGTCTTCAGGGCATGTCGGCCCAACGACTACCACGCCTTGGGCCGCGACGACCGATGGTCCAGCGAGCATCAGGGTAGCAGCGGTACAGACGATTATCCTCTTCATGGTCTTATCCTTGGTTGATGCGTTGACGATCGGAGAAAAAAGAGGGCGTCTCGATCCGCTCTTTCGTTGTTCAGCGATGATGCCGGACCAAAAGTGCTTCGACAGGCCGCCAAGAGGCTTTCGAGAGCCATTGTCTTCATCCTCCACAGTACGAGCATTGCCGTTCAGCCTGGCCGGGTGCGCCACCGGGATACCTGTAGCCTCTCAGGATTTGGCAGTTCGCCGTCCTGGTTTGGCCGGGAACGCAAGCCGCCGCACAATGAAAGCGCGCATGGTCGGTCGGATCTCCGCGCCACCCTTGCAAAGCTGCTTCAATGCTTGAGCAGTTCGCGCCGCCGCCTGAACCGGTGCCGCCCCCACCAGTTCCAGACCCCGTGCCCGTTCCTGTTCCACTACCTGCCCATGGGTTTTCGCTTAGGCCGCGAAGCACACCACGATTGTCGCGGCAACCTCTTCTGAATTGCTCTGCTGCCGGGCTTCGATCTTGAACGCGCGCCCCAAGATAGTAGATGAAATCCCTTACGGTGCAGCTTGTTTCACGGATGATTGGGGCCGGAGTGCCCGAAAAGTGTATTTCTCCGTCTGTACGGCGGCGAGACCTATCACAAATTCGACCTGAAAGACACTGATACCCGGCGGAAGAAAGTGCGGCACTGCTTCGTTGCGTTTCAAAGCACGTGTTTTGTGATTCTCGCCGACAATCCGGAGCCGAAGGATACGCGCCTGAACATCTGTAGTTGAAACTGTGCCTGTCAATGCACGTGGACCATGACATCGCGTCATCGGGCGTAATGTCCATTTCGTCATCGCAAATTCCGAGGTCCAGACAGGGGTCAGGCAAATAGATGTCTTCGCCGCCGCCGCATGAAGCCAGAGACGCGGCCAACCCCAAGCCAGCCAACGTCACAAAAACCTGAACGTGCTTGTTCATCTTGCTCTCCGTCAAGTTGCAGGCGCGACTTCGACAGCCAGGCTTCTGGCCGTCTGCATGTCGGCATTGTGCAGAAGCTGGAGCCATGCATCGGCGCTGAGTTCGCCTTGCTGGATCGTCAGATAGTGCGGTTCGTCAACGAAGTCCTCGCTGGGCACGGCCGGATTGTCGCCGCTTCCCGGCACGAGACGCACGACCAGCCGCAAGTCCTCGGAAAGCGGCTCGGGAACGGAGACCCGGACCCCTATGCGGCTTCCGGTTTCTGAGTGGTCTTGCAGGAACTGGACCGACACGCCTTCCGGCAGGTCGCTCGACAACACAAGTGCCTTGACCCGGCTCGATTGCGCGATGGCGCGTTCAAGCGTCACGATGCGACCGACATTCGTGATCGGCGCCCAGAAGTCAGGCGATGCTTCACCGAATACCGGAACGCCCAGACCTTCCCATTTCGCCTGCGACGATCCGTGGCCCTTCTGGCCCAAGGGAATGTTGAACGCCATTGACAGGCGCGCCCCGTCCCTTGGCGGTCCCGACGAGACATGGTTGACCTCGTAACCGGCTCCGAAGCTGACATAGGGATGGGGCTTCCAGTCCAGCCCGACCCTTGCATTCTCGACGTGGCCTTCCACGGCTTCCCACCGTGCCCAGGCGGCATCCGCCGATACCGTTGTCGTCAGGTGAAGCCGCGCTCCCAACTCCGTGCCCGACCGTGCCCGTTCCTCGTATCCCGTGCGGCCCGGTCGCCAGCCCGTTGTCGGCTCAAAGGCCGAAACATAGGCCGTGCCCCATCGTCCGGCGTAGTCCATCCCCGCAACGGCGCGCTGATGGTCACGTTGAAGGTTCTCCTGATGAAACAGGGAAAACCCAAGCGCGTCACCTTCCAGGACAGGCAACCGGTAGACCATGCCCACGCGAATGTCGTTGCGTCGTGTCCCGTCATTGTCGCGCCAACTCGTGATCCCCTGCTGCAGGAACAATGCGGATTGCGAATGGTCGACAGGTTCGGTCTCGCCCGAAAGAGGTATCACCACGTCAAGATCGCCGGTCAGGCCGCTGGATGGCCCGATCGTCATGCGGCTCAGGACCTGGAACTGCTCCCCGAACACGGACCGGCCTTCGCGGGTCGCCAAATGCACCGCGTGTTCGGTGGCGGTGTCCGCCAGAAGATCGACAACGCATTGATCGAAGCCATTGCCGCTCGACCCGCAGCTTTCGTGTATCCGCTGGCCCCACTCTTGCGCCACAGAGGCCCCGTCCTTCGCTGCAGCCGCTGTGGTGAAGCTCGCCAGCATGAAGGCGGCATGGATTGATGCTGTGCGCATGGGACGAATTCCCCCCGGTCCAGTTCGCGGACCCGGCGGGTGCCGGGCCGTTGCCAACAACTGTCGAGTGAGAGTCATCCCCGCCTATTCGCCGTGGCGTCAGGGTACTACCCCTTGCCGGGATAGGCTTATTCAGCGGGTAGCCCGGCATAGAGCCGGACTCGACAGTTTGTTGGCACGGGGAGCTTTGGCGAAGGTGCCGGCATGAGTCAATAGTCGAATTCGGAGCCGGTCCCGGAAGGGTTCAGGCATCAGATGGCCATGTGTGACGAAGACGGAAAATGTCGAAACGTAACCCGAATCATGAGGAACCTGTCAGGGTTCCGATGTCGCCGGAGGAACTCGCGCGGATGGTGATGACTTCGCCGCCGAAGTCAGCTTGGCTTTACACCGAGGTCAGCTTGGCTTTACACCGAGATTGGTTGACGAGCACGGGGCGCAAGCCTGGCTGGGCATCGTCGATTTGGCTTCCGGTACGTCCGCCGTGGCGTGTGAACGGGCAAGTATTCCCCACCCCCAACGACGCCGCAGAGTCCAAGGTTTGCGTGAGCCGCCCCGTTTCCGCTTTCAGGTTCTCTTCGCGGCAATGCCGGGCAGTTCCCTCTTTCGGGGTCGTCCGCCCCCTTTCGCTCGCAGCGATTTCCGGGCAATGTTGCCAGCGCCAACGGGGACCAAAACAACACCCTCTCTCTCAAATCTGCGACACATGCTCACCTACGCGTATCAGAAGAATCAAAGTTCTCCTGTCTCACATCAGATGCCAATAGCACGTAGGTCCTTTCGATAAAGCCAGGTTCGTGTTCCCGAAATGCAATTTCGTCTTTGTATGAAGCCAACACAGATTGCCAACAATTGTTTCTTGACTGCGCCATTAAGACCATGCAAACAAGTGCCGTATCAGGAACAGGAAACAGGAAATCAACTCTTTTGGGATCCATTCCCTTCGATTGTTTTCGTCACACCAGCGTCACGTCGTGGCCCGCCATGAGAAGTTTCGTTCCGAGAAGCGACCCGTA
>VXPN01000111.1 GCA_009839535.1 Boseongicola sp. SB0662_bin_57
TTTTTCTTGCTTCGCTGGCCCCCGCTGTGCGTCGTGTTGGCTGGTGGGGTGTGTGTTTTTTTTTTTTCCGCGCGGCGGGGGGGGGGGGGGGGGGGGGGGGGGGGCCGCCGTGACCCCTTCATGCAACGTTTCTCGATACGTCATCAATGGCAACGCAGTTTCCCCATCGGCCCGAACCTCATGGTTTCCGTCGCGAAGATCAAATGACACGCTCGGGAACCACATGCGTGACTTGAAGGGCAACAGGGGCGGACGGTCCTCAATGTTCAGGATCTGCCAATTCTGGCGGAGGCCGAGCGGTACGCAAGGAACTCACCCGAATGTCATGCCCGCGCGGGGTCGGGATCCTGACTCGGCGGTGAACATGCTGAACAGGGGCCCGGACGGTCTTTGTGTTGCCGAGTCCTTCGGTGGAAGATGGGCCGGGCGCGAAATTGTGCGCGGCCTGACATGAGCCAAGTGATGCATACAAGTCCCAACCGCCTTGGACTGCTCATTATTATTTCGTCGCCGTCCGGCGCAGGCAAGTCGACCCTGGCCCGGCGCCTGCTTGGGTGGGATGCAGAAATCCGGTTTTCGGTTTCCGCCACGACCCGGAAACCGCGATCCGGAGAAACTGACGGCGTGGACTATTTCTTCCTGAGCGAAGACGAGTTCCAGCGCATGGTCGATGACGGTCGCATGCTGGAGCACGCACAAGTCTTCAACAACCGTTACGGGTCTCCTCGTGGCCCAGTGGAAAAGGCGATGACGTCAGGTGTCGACGTCCTGTTCGACATTGACTGGCAAGGCGCACAGCAAATCACGAGATCACAGCTCGCACGCTTTGTCCTGTCGATCTTTCTCCTGCCGCCGTCCATCGAGGAGCTGCGCAGCAGGTTGGAAAGCCGCGGACAGGATAGCACGGATGTCATCGCGCAGCGGATGACGAACAGCTGGGACGAAATCAGCCACTGGTCCGACTATGACTATGTCCTGGTCAACAACGACCTCGACGCGACGGAAGAGCGGCTCAAGCAAATAATAGCGGCGGAACGTCTGCGTCGGGCACAGCAACCGGAACTTGCCGATCACGTGCGTCGGCTGCAGGCCGAATTCGAGGCGCGGAAGTGACCGTTTATTCCCTCGGCGACCGGCAACCGTCCCTGCCGGACGACGGCGATTTCTGGATCGCGCCGGATGCAAATGTCATTGGGGACGTGCGGGTCGGCGGCCAATGTTCAATCTGGTTCTCGGCCACGCTTCGGGGTGACAGCGAACCCATCGAAATCGGCGCAGGTTCAAACGTGCAGGACAATGTTGTAGTCCATACCGATCCGGGCTTTCCTTGCTTGATCGGCGCAAATGTCACCATTGGACACAAGGCCATGCTCCACGGTTGCACGATAGGGGACAACGCGCTGGTGGGCATGGGCGCGACGATACTCAACGGCGCGGTGATCGGCACGAACTGCCTCATCGGGGCAGGGACGCTTGTCCCCGAGGGCATGGAGATACCCGACGGCTCGCTTGTTCTCGGCATGCCAGGCAAGGTCGTGCGCCAAGTAGGGGAGCGCCATGTCGAGACTATTCGGGCGTCCGCCGAGCACTACCGCTGTCGTCTGAGGGAATACCGGGCGGGTCTGGCGTTGATGGACGGTTGAAGATCTGCCACCGCAAGCCCGTGTTGCCGGACGTCACCTGCCTGGTTGGTCACCAAGTGCAAATGCGATGGAACCAGATGCCAATCTGACTCCGGGGAAGACTGCGCACTATCCCAAGACACGTGCGCGCCGGGTTGCGGCTTCATCCCTGCCGCCGCATGGGGTAACTGTGCGGGACAGGCACAAACAGGTCATGGACATGCGGGACAGTGTCGTTGAAGCGATTCCCATCCCCGGAATTCTGGTCGACCGGAATGGCCGCATCCGTGAATCCAACGCGGCCGCAAGGCGGCTCTTTTCGGACCAGATCAATGGACGCCACTATGTTGCCGCGTTGCGTCAGCCATCGATTCTGGATGCGCTGGAACAGGCATTGGCGGCTGGCGAAACAACTTCGGCGCAGTTTCTTGCGGCGGATGAGCGCGGTGACGTCGCATTCGAAGCGACTTGCACTCCCGTTGGCGACACAGGGCATGTGCTGGCTTGCTTCGAGGATCGCACCGCGATGGAGGAAGCGGGGCAGATGCGGCGCGACTTCGTGGCAAATGTCAGCCATGAGCTTCGGACGCCGTTGACCGCACTCCTGGGATTCATCGAAACCCTCCGCGGAACCGCGCGCGAAGATGCGGAGGTGCGCGAAAGGTTCCTCGGAATAATGGCGCGAGAGGCCAGCCGGATGAATCGACTGGTTGCCGACCTCCTGTCGCTGAGCCGGGTCGAAGCGGAAGAAAGGTTGCAGCCTACGGATCCGGTGCTACTTTCCGCTGTCGTTCAGTCCGTCGTCAGTGCGCTTGGACCGCTGGCAGACGAGCACGACGTGCAAATGACGACTGCCGGTCTCGATGTCGACCTCACCGTGCCGGGCGATGCCGACCAGCTGGCGCAGGTGGCGACGAACCTGATCGAAAACGCAATCAAGCATTCGGGGCCGGGTGCCGCCGTAGGCGTATCCGTGCAATCCACGGATGCCCATCCGATGATTCAGGGCGATGCGGCGCTTCTTCTTGTGTCGGACACTGGCGTTGGCATCGACAGCCTTCACGTTCCCCGACTGACCGAACGGTTCTATCGGATCGATTCGCATCGGTCACGAGAAATTGGCGGCACGGGGCTCGGGCTTGCGATCGTGAAGCATATCGTCAACCGGCATCGGGGGCGCCTCCGCATCGAGAGCGAGGTGGGCATGGGAAGCAGCTTCTTGGTCGTCTTGCCGCGTGGCGAGACTCGATCGGGCCACGAAAATCCGCATGAATTGTCATAAAACGTTTATGGAGATGTGACAGAAGCGCAGACAGCGACGCCTAGATGACGATCACCGGGCTGCGTGGTGCGGTCCAGGTCAGCCATGAGAAGGCTTTGTATTGAACACGAGAGTGACCGCATCTGCCGCGGCGAGCCTTGAAACGTCTTGGTCCGGCGCCAGTGCCCGCGACGAGGGTCAGGTCGCGGGTTCGCCGACGCAGTTGTGCTGTGCATCGATCGTTGCAGGGGCTTTCCTTGCCGACGGACGGGCCGCGCTCGGGACTCGACCCGGTTTCGGCCGCCGGGACCGAGGAACCGACCGGCGAGTTGAAGCGCAACTCTTCGGCCGCTATCTTCATGGACTTGATGCAGTTGCCGGCCCGGGCAAGGCAGAGGGCAGCCCTTTTTTGTCTCGGCGGACTCTTGGAGTTTCGCGAGACCGGAAAGATGTTCGCCAGCCCGGAACGTTGCCGGACGGAAAGCTGCATCAGCGGTCGGATTGGACAGAAACATGGAAATGAACGAGCAACACATCGCCTCCGCGTTCGACCGCGATCTTGAAGCGATCCAAGGGATGTTGATGAAGATGGGCGGTTTGGTGGAAAGCGCGATTCTTGACAGCGCCAGATCGCTTGAAGTGCGTGACATCGAACTGTCCAGGACGGTCAGGGAAGGGGATGCGGCGATTGATGAACTTGAGGAACAGATCAACGACGAGGCGACTCGAATCATTGCGCTTCGGGCACCCACGGCAAGCGACCTGAGAACCGTTCTGACGGTGATCAGGATCAGCGCCAATCTCGAACGTTGCGGCGACTACGCAAAGAACCTGGCCAAGCGGACACAGGTGCTGGCGGAATCTCCGCGTGTCGAGGATGCTGATGTGTCCATCAAGCGAATTGCCCGCGAGGTGCAATTCATGCTCAAGGATGCCCTGGACGCTTTCATTCAGCGCGACGCCGAACTGGCGGAGCGGGTCATCCTGCGCGACGAGGACGTGGACCAGTTCTACAATTCGATCTTTCGCGAGCTCTTGACATACATGATGGAGGATCCGCGCAACATCACGCCTTGCATGCATCTCCACTTCATCGCCAAGAACATGGAGAGGATGGGAGATCACGTGACAAACATCGCGGAGCAGGTGGTCTACATGGCCACTGGCAAGTTTCCCGATGATTCAAGACCGAAGAAGGATCGGACTCCCTACATGAACGAAGGAGCCTAGGAAATGCCTGCCAGCCAGCCAAGCGTTCTGGTTGTAGAGGATGAGGCCGCCCAGCGCGAGATCCTGGCATACAATCTCAAGGCGGAAGGCTATGACGTCGCCAGGGCGGAAAGCGGCGACGACGCGCTCCTGCTGGTGGAGGAGGCTCCGCCGGACGTGATCATTCTCGACTGGATGCTCCCGGGAGTGTCGGGGATCGAGATCTGCCGCCGGCTGAAGTCGCGCACCGAAACGCGGAGCATTCCGGTCATCATGCTGACGGCCCGCTCGGAAGAGGGGGATCGCGTGCGCGGTCTGGAGATCGGCGCGGACGATTATGTCGTCAAGCCGTATTCGGTTGCTGAACTCATGGCCCGGGTCAGGACGCAGTTGCGTCGCCTTCGTCCGACGACCGTGGGCATGCGGCTGGAATTCGAGGACATTGTGCTTGATTCCGAGACACACAAGGTCACGCGGAACAGCAAGCCGATCAAGCTCGGCCCGACCGAGTTCCGGTTGCTGGCGACGTTCATGGACAAGCCGGGCCGGGTCTGGTCGCGGGAGCAGCTGCTTGACCGCGTCTGGGG
>VXPN01000417.1 GCA_009839535.1 Boseongicola sp. SB0662_bin_57
CCCAAGCTCTTCGCGCAGATACGTCACGCCGGCTTCGGAAAGCGTTACCGGCCTTTCAGGATCGATTTCAGGAAGGACAACGTGAGCCGTCATCGTCATCGGCAGGTCCGCGAGCTTGCGAAACGGCAAGAAGTCCGTCTCCAAAAGTTCGGCAAGCGATGCGTCGATGCGAGGCACGGCCTCGTGACTGTCGCATGTCGCGCGTCCGTGACCGGGTGCGTGCTTAAGGACAGGCAGGCAGCCCGCATCCGTCAGGCCGGCGGCAAGCGCGCGCGCCATGACCGTCACCACGGGAGCGGAGGAGCCGAGGCAACGATTCTTGAGGAAGGGATGGGTTTCGGGTCTGGCAACGTCCGCGCATGGGGCGCAGTTCACGTCTATCCCGTGATCGAGAAGCTCGGCGCCAATCAGGAATCCGCGCAGGTACATCGCCCTTTCGGCCTCGGGCGACACGCCACCACTGCCGGCAAGCGCATCCACCTGGTCAAGGGGCGGCGTCCACTCGCGCCAATGGGGCGCCCGCATCCGCTGAACGCGGCCACCCTCCTGATCAATCAAGATCGGTGCATTGCGCCCGACGGCCTCGCGAAGCGCCGCTGTCAAGCGACGAAGCTGGTCAGGCGACTCGCAGTTCCGTTGAAACATGATGAACCCGAAGGGCTCGGCCTCAGAGAAAAACCTGGCCTCCCGGGAACCAAGCTCAGGTCCGGAAGGTGCAAAGATATACGCACCTTTCGGCACTTACTGCTGCACGACCGGAATGCAGTCCGCACCTTCCGCGTGCAGTACAGAGCAAAAGCGCCGGGCATCGGCCAAATCGACGAAGCCCGTTGCCCGCAAACGGAATAACGTCCGGTCACCTGACATCACGTCCTGTACGACCCGTTGCTTGCCAACCATGTAGTCGCCTAAGCGGGCAACGATCCTGTCCCACTCGGCATGCGCAGCGCCCGCATCTCCATAAGCGCCGAGCTGCACGAGTCTCGTGCCCGGCGGGATTGCCGAGAGCCGGACAACATCACCGGCGCTTGAAGCTGCCACTGGTGCAGCGAAGGCTTGCAGGCCTTCCGGACGACGCGGAGGCGGTCGAAATGTCGCCGGAATCACTCTCGCGCCTGTCGTCGTGGCCGCGGATGCCGCCAAGACATCTGCCAACGCTTCCCGAACGGCCCGGTCCGTTCCGGACAGCACCGCATTTTCCTGACCGACGATCACCTGTCCCGTGCCGAACCTGGGAACCTCGCCTACCGTCACGACTGCCTCTTCAACATCGATCCCGTTGTCGGACAGCGCCACGCCCGCTCCGGCATCAGCGGTCCCCGGCAGCGTCCCCATTGCAAGATCCTCGTTTTCGTCCAAGGCAACAGGTTCGGAAACCAGAACCACCTCCTTCGCAGGGGCGACAACCGAACGCTCTTCCGCGATCCGGTTGACTGTCAGGCCCCGATTTTCGCTTGCCAGCCCGCCGGGATCTTCGGGCAACACCCGCATCGGGCCCGAAAGCGCCTTTATCACAGGCACGCCTGTCACGTCCCTGACCCACAGCTGCCACGCCCAAGCCGTCAGTCCCGCAATCAGCAGGACCGAAAGGAGCGCCCCGGCCCAATTCATGGCAGCCGCCAGGAACCCGACCTCGGCAGATTCCTCCTGATCTTCGAAATTGAGTGCCGTCATTTTCGTGCCTCAATGCTGCCACCGGTTGTTCCAGCGGTCACCCTGCTCGTCTCGCGCACGGTCCGGGCACCTGTTGCATTCAGCGCATTTCCTCGACCGGCGTCACCCCCAGAATACCCAAACCATTGGAAATTACAATGCCCACGGCGCGTGGAAGCGCTATTTTCCCTGCTGTCGCCCCTGGATCCCCTTCGTGCAGGAATCGCAGTGCCGGCTTGGAATTGCCAAGGTTCCAAAGGGCATGGAACTCGGATGCGAGGTCATAGAGATAGAATGCCACCCGGTGCGGCTCGTGGTTTCTTGCCGCGGTCTCAACCAGCCTGGGCCACTCGGCAACCTTGCGTGCCAAGGCAAATTCAGCCTCGTCCTCAAGCTTGGCATCATCAGACCAATCGAGATGCATCTCTTCGGCCTTGCGCATCACGGAGCGAACGCGTGCGTGAGCATATTGCACATAGAAGACGGGATTGTCCTTGGACTGTTCGGTCACCTTGGCGAGGTCGAAATCCAGTGGCGCGTCATTCCTGCGGGTCAGCATCACCATGCGGGCCACGTCCGCCCCCACACGCTCAACCAGATCCTGCAGCGAAACGAACGCGCCAGCCCGCTTTGACATCCTCAAGGGCTTGCCGCCCTCCCAGAGCCTGACCAGTTGGGTCAGCTTGATGTCCAAGGGCACGCGACCGTCCGAAAATGCCGATACGGCAGCCGACATGCGCTTCACGTATCCGCCGTGGTCGGCACCGAAAACGTCGATCAGTTCGTCATAGCCGCGCAGGATCTTGTCCCAGTGATATGCGATGTCCGGCGCGAAATACGTCCATGAGCCGTCCGACTTCATGATCGGCCGGTCCACGTCGTCGCCGTGAGCCGTGGAACGGAAAAGGGTCTGTTCGCGTGGTTCCCAGTCGTCAGGCAGCCTGCCCTTGGGTGGCTCAAGCGTGCCCTGATAGATGAGATCGCGCCTCTTCAACTCTTCAACCGCCGCCTCGATTCGACCCGTGCCAAAGAGCGACCTCTCGCTGAAGAACACGTCCATCGTCACTCCGATGGCCGAAAGGTCCTCCCGGATCAGCTTCATCATCTCTTGGGTCGCGAATTCCCTGACTTCCGTCAGCCAGGACCCCTCGTCCTTGCCGACATACGCGTCGCCCACGCTTTCCTTGAGCGCTTCCGCCACCGGAACCAGATAGTCGCCCGGGTACGCGTCCTCGTCGAACTCGACATCCTGTCCATGCGTCTCAAGGTAACGGAGGTAGACCGACCGTGCCAATGTGTCGACCTGCGTGCCGCCGTCGTTGACGTAGTACTCGCGCGTGACGTCGTAGCCCGTGAATTCCAGCAGCGACGCGAGCGCGTCGCCGAAGACCGCTCCCCGCAGGTTGCCGACATGCAGCGGTCCGGTCGGGTTGGCAGACACGAACTCGACATTGACCTTGACGCGGGCACCCATGCCGGAGTGACCGAATTGCGATCCTGCATCGATCGCTTCCGCGAGCACGTCATGCCAGATCACGGGAGCCAGCTGCAGGTTTATGAAGCCGGGACCCGCAACGTCGGCGCGAACGATGTTCGGATCATTCATCAACCTCTCGGCCAGCACTTCGGCGAGATCCCGCGGGGGCTTTCCTGCAAGTTTTGCAAGCACCATTGCGGCATTCGTTGCCATGTCGCCATGGGCCGCATCCCTTGGCGGCTCCACCGTCACGCTGCCCCAAGAGAGGTCGGCCGGCAGCACACCCTCCGCCACCAGGGCGTCAAGCGTTTCCAGAACCGATGCACGAATTTCGCTGAAGATGTTCATGCGCGCGGTTTACCATTCAATCGGTTGCAGTCAAACAGAGGCGCGACTGTATCCAGGATCCGGGCTCAGCGCATTCGCTCGAGGATGAATTTCTCGTGGCATTGGAGCGCGAACCGGTCCGTCATTCCGGCAATGTAGTCCGAGACGATTCGGGCAAGCTCGGTCCCGCCGTCAGCCTTCTCGATGTCCTCGCGCCAGCGACGGGGCAGCCTTTCCGGGTGATCGAGAAAGTACGGAAACAGGTCCCTGACCACGCCCGTGACCTCCTTGCGCTTCTTGACCACCGACGGGGCACGGTACATCCGGTCAAACAGGAATTCGCGAACCACCTTCAGATCCTGATGAAGTGAATCCGAGAACAGAATGATCTGGCATCCGGCATTTCGAATGTCGTCGGACGTTCGCGGGGCGAGCCTGGCCAGGTTCTGCCTGGCAACTTCAATCACGTCCTCGACCAACACGCCGAAAAACCGGCGCAACGCCTCGTGGCGACGGCGATAGCGGTCGAGATCCGGATACAGTTCGTCCACGCGCCTGAAGCACCGGCACAGAATTGGCAAACCGGCCAGGTCTTCGGTAGAAAACAGCTTGGCCCTCAATCCGTCATGCAGGTCGTGGTGGTTGTATGCAATGTCGTCCGAAACCGCAGCCACCTGTGCCTCCGCGCTGGCGTAAGTGTCCGTTTCGAGATCGTGGCGCTGCTGGTAGGCCGAAAGCGCCCAAGGCAGTTCACCGGTCACCGGGCCATTGTGCTTCGCGATTCCTTCCAGCGTTTCCCAAGTGAGGTTCAGCCCGTCAAAATCGGCATAGTGACGCTCCAGGTCAGTCACGATGCGCAACGCCTGTGCGTTGTGATCGAAGCCGCCGTGAGGCGCCATCAGATCCGCAAGGGCATCCTCGCCGGTGTGGCCGAAGGGCGTATGGCCAAGATCGTGCGCCAGGGCCACGGCTTCGGTCAGTTCCGTGTTGAACCCGAGCGCGTTGGAGACGGTGCGCGCCACCTGAGCGACTTCGATCGAATGCGTCAGTCTCGTCCGGAAGTAGTCCCCCTCGTGTTCGATGAAGACCTGCGTCTTGTGCTTGAGCCGACGGAATGCGCTGGAATGAATGATGCGGTCGCGGTCACGCTGATAGCACGACCGAAAGGCGCTTTGCTCCTCCGGAAACAAGCGCCCGCGACT
>VXPN01000340.1 GCA_009839535.1 Boseongicola sp. SB0662_bin_57
GCCCGCGGGCACTTCAACGTCGTCGAGCCGGAACACGACGGTGCCGTCCGGATTCTTGATTTCGGATGATGTCGCCGTGAACTTGATGGACGCGTACGCGTCCTGTCCCGCCTCCGTAAAGCTGCGCTTGATCTTCATTTTTGCCTGGACTCCGTTCTTTTCTTGTCTGAGCCAATTCCGTTTCGCTGTTCGCCTGCCTCAGTCAGGGCGACATTGTGCGGCCAAGAGATGAGACAAGGACACCTTTCCCGTGCACATCTGCGCTTGTGCGCGCGATCCCTTCTTTCCTGGTGGACCGAAGATGCTCGAATGCTGTCCCTGTCGACTTCCACAACATGTTGTGGCCTCCCAACCGGCCCGCACAACTTGCAGCTTTTGCAATGGGTTCGTCAACAGGGAATTCACAAAAAGTCTGACGCTTCCGGGCATGGCTTCAGTGCGCGGATTCACGGGACCGCATGAATCGCCCCGGATTCAGGAATCCGTCAATCGAGATCAAACGCTTACGCAGCCAAGCTAACGGCACACACGAGGTGCCCGAAGGGTGCGGCCATCGGTCTGGGCGGTCAGGCCATTTCATCTTGAGCGGTACGGCGGGCAGGATTTCGTGCCGTTGCTCGGCAACCAAGATAGAATCACCTTGCGACTCGAGTGCGACTCGCGATCCTGACGGACACACGCGGCAAGAACACCCGCGCTCCGCGATGAACGTTCGAACTCCGTGCTGATGCTGGTCGGGGCGGAGAGATTCGAACTCCCGACCCCCTGTTCCCAAATCGCTCTTGGACCAATTTCGAGTGTTTTCCGGGGTGTGCAGAAACTTACCTAACACCCTGCAAAATAAATCTTTTTCCACCTACTGAAGTTGCGATTGATTGCCACAATCTGGCGCGATATTCTGTCGCCATGGTGAGTATTTGGTGAGTCGTTTTCTTGCCATCGTTTCGTGCTCACATGCCCGGAGGAACTATCATGTCTTTGACCGAGAGGAAAGTTCGCGACCTGAAGCCAACTGGAAAGCAGACCATCTTGTGGGACGCACAGACAAAAGGGTTCGGGTGCAGAGTGTCAGCAGGCGGCACGAAAGTCTACATCATCAGCTATCGCACAAACGGCAGGAAGCGGCAGGCAATCATCGGCAGGCCGTCTGAAATGTCCCTTGCCGAAGCCCGCGCACTGGCGGGGCGAGAACTTACGGCAATCAGGCAAGGAGAACCGGACCCGCTTGCACGGCGCGAAGCGCGGCAGGCGGAACCCACCCTTGCCGAAGCGGTGAACGCATTCTTTGACAGATATTGTGCCGTTCGCCTTGAAGATGGCCGAATGAAAGCCGCGACGGCGCAGGAATACCAGCGCATGTGGAACCGCGCATTGAAGGACTGGCCGGGGTTCGGGGACATCCGGGCTGCGGACGTGAAGAAGACGGACATCGAGAAAGCCGTTGCCAAGCGGGCACCGGCCAGTCGGAACCGGGCACTGGCCTGCCTGTCCACCATCTTCAACGTCTTCGAGCAATGGGAACTGAGGCCACAGCACACGAACCCTTGTCGCCTGGTGGAACGAGCCAGGGAGCGCGAACGCGACAGAGTGTTTTCCCATACAGAATTTGAGTCCTTGGCAGCGGCGTTGTCCGAACTGGAGTCAACACAATGCACGGACCCCTACCCCCTTCACGCGATCCGGTTTCTCGCCTTGACCGGCTGGCGGGCCGGTGAGGCCATTGGCTTGAAGTGGGAGCATATTGACTTCGACACCCGCGAAGTCACCTTGCCGGACACGAAGACGGGAAGGCAGTTGCGAAGGATAGGCGAAGACGTGTTCGACCTCTTGCAGAGCGTTCCCCGCTGGAGCCAGAATCCCCACGTTTTCGCTGGCCACTACGGAGGGGCGATGGGCTACAAGAGGCTTGGCGACACATTCAGGGCCGCCTGCGCGAAGGCAGGAATCGCGAATGCACGGTTGCACGACCTGCGACGGAGCTACGCGACACACGCCGCCGCCGCCGGAATGAGCGTCTTCGCGATCCGTGACCTCCTGAACCATTCGACGCTGGAAATGGCCAACAGGTATGTGCGCCGTGCGGGTGAGGCTGTCCAGAAGGCCCACGACGAAAACGCCGCCCGCGTGGCAGCCATGATGGGCGGCAAGCGCCAATGACGGACGATTGTAAGCCTCCCAAGACACTGGCCGAACTGATCCATGACTGCGGGCCAGGGCCTGACTACTCCGAGGGGATTGGGGGGCTTTTGAAAAAAAAAGAGGAAGAGGCGGCCGTTGTGCGCCTGGACGTGAAGTTACAGGAAATGACGCAAGAAGAGATCAGAAGAGCAGTCGAGAAACAAGCCATTGGTGACCCGCGCCCGGTGTCGAATCACGCGCTTCATAAGATTGTCGAACGCCTGACGGGTGGTGGTCAGCCTAGCAAACGCCGTCTGGCGGTCTGGATGCATTTGATAACCGAACGCCTTGTCATGGATGGGGCAAGCGAGGGTTTTGCTTTCGGGGAACTCACGAAACGCTTTGGCTTCCGACTCGACAGTGAAGACAAACCGCAGGCCGTGCGCCAGTTGGTGAAGGGCGTTACGGAAGATGAGAAAGAGAAAGTGTCAGAGGATTTGAAAGCCATAGCCGTCGAAGTTGCCATCGATATTGCCCGAGAAAGGGAATTGGCAAAAATGGACGAGACACCTGATGAAGATTGGGAGGACTGTTACACGACCCGGCCCTCGCAATCCCGTCCAAGGGGGGTGTAGAAGCCCCAGCCCGTTTGCATGTAGCGAACTCCGAATCGTCTACACTTCCGCGCCTGCTTCCCTCGACATACTATGGAAACTGGACGTAATCAGGGGAATCCCATGACCAACGAACCAGTGTTCGAGACCAACAAATTCTATGATTCAAAAGACTTGGAGAAGGCGCTTCATGTGCCATACCATACGCTTTCCAAGTGGCGAATGCACACCAAAGGACCTGCCTTCCACAAGATCGGAAACCGCGCATTGTATCGCGGCGATGACCTGAACGCATGGCTGGATGGCCAGCGCGTCGATACGGCAGCCTGAGCCAAGACTGCATCCCACTACAGCAAAGACGAACCGGAACACTGACGGCATCCCATGCACGGGGTGCCGACCGGTCCCGGACGCGCAAAGGACAAGCAAATGAAAAAGGCGGCGCTTGAATACTCGCTTGCGAAATACGTGATCTTCCCCGTGCACTCGGCCACGACCATAGAGGCGTGGGTCGCGAAGGAAAATGCCAAGCGCAGGGAAAAGGGCGAGAATGAGCTTGAACCCGGCGAGGAGGCGAAACTCAGGGAGGACCTGGCCAAGCGTCCCTTGGTCACGGGCTGGCAGAAACTGGACACGCACGATCCGGCCTGGGTGGACGAGCGGTGGACCGAATGGCCCGACGCGAAGATAGGGATGTGCCCCGGCCAGAACGGATTGGCCGTCGTTGACCGGGACGTGGACCCGGAAAAGGGGATCACGTGGTGCCGGGAAAGGTTCGACAGCCTGAACCTGCCCGACACCGGCCTCGTGGTCACGACGCCACGTGGGGGAGACCATCTCTACTTCCTGCTTCCCGAAGGCGTGAAGGTGAAGTCGAAGAACAACTTCATGGGCACCAAGGAGGACCCCAGCCACATCGACCTGAAAAGCACGGGCGGCTTCGTCCTCCTGCCCCCGTCCCTCGGCAAGGGCGGCAGTGGGGCATATCGGGGCAACGTCATCGAAGGGCGGAAGGACCTGCCCCTTGTCTCGAAAGAGTTGCTGGAGATCGCCGAAAGACCGAGGGAGAGGAAGGACGCCCCGGAGCGGGAGCGGCTGATCGCGGGGGATTTGCCGGAGAACCTCAAGGATTCGGACAAGTGGCTGCTGAACAAGGCGAGGCTTTCCATCGCTCACGCGGGCGGAAACGACACTCTTGCCGCCACGGGCGCTCACCTGCACGACATGGGCCTGGAGCGGGACACGGCGATTCAACGGATGTGGGAGGTTTGGAACCCCAGGCACGAGCAGGCGGGGGAGGAACCGTGGGAACACGAGGACATAGTGAAGCACGGAGGAAGCGGTTGGGACACCGCGAGCCGTGAAAGCTCCTTTGGCTGCCTGACGAAGGCTTACAAAAGGGCGGAGAGAGCCAGCATGTTCTCCGAGGTGGAAGGCGATCAAGCGGGGAAGTCGGCGGAAGTCGCCCCGCTCCCGGCACAGACATGGGAACGGAGGGAACCGCCGCCGCGAGAATGGCTTGTCGAGGACTGGATTCCCGCAGGCCGCCTCGGCTCCCTCTACGGCAAGGGCGGCATGGGAAAGTCGCTGCTGGCCTTGCAGATCGCCGCCGCCGTCATGCATGGCGGGAAACCTGTGGCGACGCAGCGCCTGTCTGATAGGGAGCAGCGCCTGTCTGATAAGGACCGGGCCGAAGCGTCCGGCATCGCAAAGACCCTCCAGGGTGGCCAGCGCGTCCTATGGCTTTCCTGGGAGGACGAAACCGATGAAGTCATCCGCCGGTGGCGACAGGCATACCTTGCCGGTGCGATCACGGAGGAATACCCGGACCCGAAGAAGCTGACCCTGATTGACATGTGCGATTTCGGCGTAAGCGGTTAAAGTACGACGTCGCGGCCCGATCCGGACCGGATTTCCGTT
>VXPN01000113.1 GCA_009839535.1 Boseongicola sp. SB0662_bin_57
TCATCCAGTCGCTGCCTGCGGCCATCAGCACGATGCTTGACCCGGCGGATTGCGGACCCGCCTTCATCGCCCTGCCACAGGACACCCAGGGATGGACTTACGACTATCCCGTTCGACTGTTCGAGAAGCATGTGCATCGCATTCGGTCGCAGCCGGCCGATTCTTCCGAGATCGCCGACGCGGCATCGCTTCTCAAGTCCTCGAGACGCCCGATGATCATCGCGGGCGGTGGCGTTCAGTACGGCGACGCCGCTGCCGAACTCATGGCATTCGCCGAAGCCACCCGGATCCCTGTCGTCGAGACGATCGCCGGGCGTGCAAATCTCTTGAACGACCACCCGCTGAACATCGGACCTATCGGCGTTACCGGATCCGACAGTGCAAATTCCATCGCCGAGAAAGCCGACCTGGTTCTTGCCGTCGGCACACGGCTGCAGGACTTCACCACGGGGTCCTGGACCGCATTTGCCAAGGATGCCAGATTCGTCGGCCTGAACGTTGCCCGGCACGATGCGGCCAAGCACCTTGCCTCCACCGTGATCGGCGACTGCAAGCGAACCCTTCCCGAGCTTCAGTCCGCCGCCGAATATGTTGCGCCTGGCGAATGGACCTCGCTGGCACAGGCCGAACGGGCCAAGTGGAACGACTGCGTCGTGAACAACACGCGTGTCGGAAACCGGCCGAACTCCTACGCTCAGGCCATCGGCATCGTGAACGGGCTCTGTCACGCGCGTGACAGGATCGTGGCGGCGGCCGGCGGCCTGCCGGCGGAGGTGACCGCAAACTGGAAGACGCTGGCCACCGGCACCGTTGATGTCGAGTTCGGCTTTTCCTGCATGGGCTACGAGATCGCCGGCGCCTGGGGCGCTCGCATCGCCCAGATGGAGCGCGAACCCGAACGCGACACCATCAGTTTCTGCGGCGACGGCTCGTATCTCATGATGAACTCCGACATCTTTTCGTCGGTCCTGACCGAAAGGAAACTGATAATCCTTGTCCTGGACAACGGCGGTTTCGCGGTCATCAACAAGCTTCAGAACAACGTTGGGCAGGAGAGTTTCAACAACCTCTTTGCGGACACGCCAACGGCCACCAACCTGGTTGAGGTCGATTTCGAAACCCATGCGCGCGCGATGGGAGCCGAGGCGGAAACGGTCGAGCACGCCCAGGATCTCGGCGAGGCCTTCAAGCGGGCGCAGCACAGCGACAGGACCTATGTCATCGTGATGAAGGTTGACGCCTATGAGGGCTGGACCACCGAAGGACACACGTGGTGGGAAGTCGGCACCCCCCACGTCACCGAAAAGGCCAGCGTGCAGGAGAAGCACCTTGAAATCGAGGCGGATCGTGCACGCCAGAGAAAGGGCGTCTGATGGCGGCTCTGTTGGAAGGGATCCGTCAGAACAACTTCATCATCGTGGGGCGCGCCGGCATCGACTTCTTCACTGATGCAGGCATTCGCCTCGAGGACGCCGAACGGATGACGGTCGATCTCGGCGGCAGTTCGGCGAACATCGGCGCAGGCATCTGCAAGCTCGGTGGCAAGGCCGCGCTCGTGACTCGGACGTCAGACGATTCGATCGGAAGCTACTGCATCAACCGACTGAGGCACTACGGGGTTGACACGACCCATGTCGCCAAGGTCGGCGGCGAATTCCGCAACTCGCTTGCCGTCTACGAAAGCGTGGTCGAGGGCCACCGAAACATCATCTACAGGAACGGCGCGGCGGACTTCCGGATGGGCATGGGCGACGTCGAAGCCGTGGCATACGAACGGTTCGGCGCGCTCATCACGGCGGGAACGGTGTTCGCGGCCGAGCCGTCGCGGTCCGCCACGTTCAGGGCCTTCGAGCTCGCAAGAGCGGCCGGGCTGCCAATCATTTTCGACGTGGACTACCGCCCCTATTCCTGGCCGTCTCCCGAGATCGCCGCCGACGTGCTGAGCCGTGCGGCAGCTCAATGCGACATGATCGTCGGGAACGACGAGGAATTCGGATTCATGGCGGGAGACTACGACAAGGGATTGGACAAGGCCCGACGCCTGTCGGAGACTTCCACTGAAATCGTGGTCTACAAGATGGGTCCTGAAGGCGCGATCACCTTCGCGGGCGGCAAGGAAATCCGGACAGGCGTCTACCCGGTCGACGCGCTGAAGCCCACTGGCGCCGGAGACAGCTTCATGGCTGGCCTCGTGACCTCGCTGGCCAACGGACATGACCTGAAGCCCGCGATTCTGCGGGGCTCCGCCTGCGCATCGATCACGGTTTCGCGTCCCGGATGCGCCCCTGCCTTGCCCGACGCCCCGACGCTTGAAGCATTCCTGGCCGAACATCCGGGCCCGACCGAAGGATAGAGAACATGCACATCGCCCCTTACGACAACCAGAACAGGCCGGTCGTCGATGCCGACAGCACGACGGTGCCGCTCAAC
The DNA here is from genome assembly GCA_009839535.1 of Boseongicola sp. SB0662_bin_57. GTDB lineage: Bacteria > Pseudomonadota > Alphaproteobacteria > Rhodobacterales > Rhodobacteraceae > JAJEFO01. Next base: position 2,431 of record VXPN01000113.1, read on the forward strand.
TATTTCAACATTGTCAAGCTGAGGAAAGGAGAGGCGTTCGAATACGCTGTCCCGGGATACGAGACCTGCATCGTCCCCGCGACAGGCACCGTCGACGTCGATGTCGAGGGTGCCAGGTTCGACACCCTTGGCGGACGCGTGGAAGACGTCTGGGACGGCGAACCGGAGGGCGTTTACGTCCCCACCGGCGCCAGGGCGGAAATGATCTGCAAGTCTGACGCCGCAGAGATCTTTGTCGCTGGCGCGAAGTTCGATGAAGTGCTCGAGCCCTTTGCCGTGCGTTCAAGCGAGCTCGACCTCGTGCAGTACGGCTCAGACGACACCAAGACGCATCGCAAGATCAAGCACATCCTGGGCCAGAAGCAGCACGGCAAGGTGGGCCGGCTGCTGGTCAGCGAGCTCTTCACCGTCGGTGCCGGCGGCTGGTCGGGATTCCCGAGCCACAAGCACGACACCGACCGCCTGCCCGACGAGACGCGCCACGACGAGACCTACAACTTCCGGTTCCGACCCAAGCACGGGTCCGGCGTGCAGATGCTCCAGCGCGAGGACGGCAAGTCCGGGGACGCCTATCACATCGTCGACGGCTCCACGATCTGCCTTGACCGCGGGTATCACCCTTGCTGCGTGCTGCCAGGATACGAAATGTACTATTTCACGATCCTCGGCGGGCTCAGCCAGCGATCGCTCATACAGTACTTTCAACCCTCCCATGCCGACCAGCTCGAAACGATCCCCGGCATCAAGGACATGATCGCCAAGTTCAAATGACGCTGGCGACGCTTTCGGACGTGCTGCAGCCGGCGCTGGCCGGAAAATATGCGGTTGCGGGCCTGGTGACGTTGGGCTGGGAAGACATGCGGGCCTATGTCGAGGCCGCGGAGGCCGAGAACTGCCCTGTCATCCTGCAGGCGGGGCCGTCCTGCCGGGCGCATACACCGCTGGCGGTTCTTGGCGGCATGTATCGTCACCTTGCGGAAGAAGCGGACGTTCCGGTCGTCGCGCATCTTGATCACGGCTACACGATGGACGAGTGCAAGGCGGCGCTGGATGCGGGTTTCACCTCCCTGATGTTCGACGGCTCCCGCAAGCCGCTTGCCCGGAACATCGACGAGACTGCGGCGGTTGCCGAACTGGCGCATGGCGCCGGCATCTCCTGCGAGGGGGAAATCGGCTTTGTCGGATATGACCAGGGCGAAGCTTCCGTCGGCACCGACCCTGAAGAGGCAGCGCAGTTTGCCCGTGATACCGGCATCGACGCGATGGCAGTCTCTGTTGGCAACGTGCACTTGCAGCGGGACCGGTCCGGCGGGCTCGACGAGACCCGCATCGCATCGATCGAGGCGTTGACGGACATTCCCCTGGTGATCCATGGCGGCTCGGGCGTCCCGTCCAGGCAACGCCAGCGTCTCGCGCGCAATTCCGCCATCTGCAAGTTCAACATCGGCACCGAGTTGCGCATGGCCTTCGGGCAGGCGCTACGAGCCTCCGTGAATCGCGATCCCGACCGGTTCGACAGGGTGCAGGTACTTGGGGAGGCTGAGGCCCCGCTTGTCGCGGCAACCCGCAAGGTGCTGGCAACTCTCAAGGCAGACTGACCGGCCTCAGCGCAGATGCCGAATTGACATGCCGTGGAATTGGGTCAACCTGTTCGGGACTGCCGGTTCGAATGATCAAGCTCGTTGAAAGGAAGGCCATGCTGAAAGGAATCGATCCCCGGCTGAACGCCGACGTTCTCTACGCGTTGCGGGCGATGGGGCACGGCGACGTCCTGGTCATCGCTGACACGAACTTTCCTGCGGATTCGATCGCACGCAGCACGACACTGGGCGAACTCCTGCGCATGGACAACCTGACGGCGGCCGAGGCCGCCGAGGCCGTGCTGTCGGTCCTGCCTCTCGACACCTTCGTCGACGACTTTGCCGGACGCATGGAAGTGGTCGATGCTCCGGGGGAGATCCCGCCCGTGCAGAACGAGGTGCAGGCCGCCATCGACTCCGCCGAAGGAATGCACCGCGCGCTGGTCGGCATCGAGCGCTTCGCCTTCTACGACCTTGCCCGCGAGTCCTATGCCGTGATCCAGACCGGGGAGCGGCGCTTCTATGGCTGCTTCATGTTCCGCAAGGGCGTGATTCCGCCGGACGCGTGATCGATCGATGAGCGGGGAAATCGTCATCCTCGGCGTGTTCGTCGCCGACACGTCCTATCGCGCCGAGCG
>VXPN01000200.1 GCA_009839535.1 Boseongicola sp. SB0662_bin_57
ATTTGTGTTTTGGGGGGGGGGCGGGGCGAGGCGGGGCGGGGCTGGGGGGGGCGTTGATTCGGAGGGCAAGGAGGGGGCGGCCTTTGGGCCGTCCCCTGACCTCAAGACAAAGTGCCTTGGGCAGTTTTTTGGCGAAGGGCGGCTTCCAATGCGCCATTCGGGCGGGCAGCCGGGGACCATGATCGCCGCAAACGATGTTGACCTCGCCGACGGCAATTGCGATGTTCTGGTTCTCGTGGCAGGGCGGGGCGCGGCATGGCTCGGCTAGGCGTGGCATGGCGGGGCGAGTCAAGGCAAGGGGGGACGGTCTGCTGGCCGTCCCCAAACCGCAAGACCCGGCATCACGGAACTCCGATCCCGTGGCGGGGCAAGGCGTGGCTCGGCGGGACGTGGCACGGCCTGGCACGGCGGGGCTTGGCGAGGCAAGGAGGGGGCGGCCAACAGGCCGTCCCCGAACCGCAAGGTGTTGCCCATTTGCCTCAGTCGCAAAAAATGAGTCTCACGCACTTGTCAGGCAGCAGGATGATTCCGCATCAACGACGTGCGGACCTTTAATGGTCTGAATTTGGAAAGTATGGAGAAAAAAATGAAAGTGAGAAATACACTGCTAGCATCGGTCGCCTTGGCACTGGCTGCTGGCTCGGTTGCCGCCGAAGTGGCGATTACGGGCGACGGGCGACTCGGAGTCAAGAGCGTGAACGGCGGCGATGTCGAATTCACCAGCCGTGTCCGCATCGTCTTCACGGCGAGCGGCGTGACGGACAGCGGCCTTTCGTTCGGCGGCTCGATCCGCGCTGACAACGCCGGTGGCGGCGCTGCTGGCACAGGTGGCAGCGTCTTTATCATGGGGCCGTTCGGGACGATCAGTGCGGGCGATGTCGATTCCGCAGCGAAGGCGTCCGTCGGGAATCCGTCGGGAATCGGTCTCACTGGTCTGGGTGATCTGCACGAAATCGCCTATATCGAGGCCGACGACGATCCCTCCCTGCAATGGTCCTACACAATGGATTCGCTCACCCTGCGGGCTTCGGCTGAAAACCCTGGTCCGAGACACCCGGCAGGACACGCCATGGCAGGGATGCAAACTGGTGAAGATACGATGCTGAGCGGAGGCATGGATTACGCCATCGGTTCGGTCGGAGTCGGGGTTGGCGTCGAACGGATCGGCGACATGCAGAACGTTGTTGCCAGTGCCAACGCCACGCTCGGGGACGCATCTGTCAAGTTGGTTTTCGGCTCCCTTGACGACGGTGTAGCCGCCACTGAAGACGACTCGTACGGTGCCTCTGCGTCGTTCACGTCCGGCATGGCCACGTTCACGGCTTTCGCCTCGAACAAGAACGACATGGATCATTTCGGCATCGGCATGGTTTACGACCTGGGCGGAAACGCGAAGATTAAGGGCGGCTTCGTCGATGGCGACAGCCTGACCGACGCGAGCTTCGATCTCGGCATCTCGATGGGCTTCTAGGCCGCCTGCCAACCCTCATGCGGGCCAAGGCCCGCGAAACAGAAATTGCTTAACAAGGAGCAGAAAGAATGAATGCGAACTTGAAACTACTGCCTGCGGCGCTGCTTGTGTCAGTGCTTGCATTGGCGGGCTGCGGAGGCGGCAGCGGGTCTGACGGCGACATGGACGACATGATGCCTGAAATGACCGAAGCGCAGAAGTGCGCCGCCAAGGGTCAAGGCTACACGCTCGACGACGAAGATATGTGCGTGAACGTTGATGACGCCGTTGATAAAGCCTACGAGGACGGCAAGGAAAAGGGCGCGGAAGAAGAAGGTATGAAGCGCGACAAGGCGGCTGACGACCAGAAGATGTCTGACGACATGAAGGCGGATCAAAAGGCTGCAAAGGCGCTCTTTGACATCTTGAGGGGTTTTGACGGTTTGGTCGGAACCGATGCGGAAGGCCCTCCGGTGGTAAATTACGCACTTGCGGCGACAAAGCCAACGGATGCTGCCCTCAAGAAAGCCCCCGCGTATGATGCGCAACATATCGTTGTGACCGGCAAGGCGTTCAAGGATGAGTACGGCAAAAATACGACCTACGACGAAGGCAGAATCACTGTCGCCGAAGCTACAAATTCGACTGCGGACGCCAAAGTCGGGGGCGATGCATTCTCCACCATCGGCGCTAAAGAGCATGAGACCAACGCCGAGAACGATTCCGTTTTCTCTGTCGCCGGGACGTATCACGGCGTTTCAGGACGGTATGTGTGCACACCGGGATCAGGAGCTACTTGCCTGTCCACAAAGTCGGACACCGGGCTGACGCTTTCTGGCGGTGTCTGGACTTTCATGGCAGGGAACGCGAACGATAAGGTCAATGACGGCAAGGCGGTCGAATACGGCTGGTGGGCCACCCACACGGCGGGCAATCTTTCCGCTGTGGACTTTTACCGCAACGCTGCTGGTGCATACGTAGACAGTTCGCAAGCAACGACGTACGCCTTTACCGGCAGCGGCTCGGCCAGCTATACTGGCACAGCAGTTGGCCAGTACGCCGTCCATCGCGGGGAGGGATCTGAAAGTGACTCCGGCCAATTCACGGCGGACGCAAAGCTTAGTGCCGACTTTGCTGCCAGTTCGAGGACAATTTCGGGAACTATCGACAACTTCCACGGCTCAGACGGCGAAATGCGTGAAGGCTGGTCGATAGATTTGGTTAGCAAGACTGTTGGAACAGATGGTGCCTTCACCAATACGAGTGGGGAGGCAAACTCTGGGAAAACTGTCTGGAACATGGGGGATTCCAAAGCCGGTGCGAGCGGCGAATGGGTAGGAAACTTGTATCAGAAGCATGGCTTGTCTACCGCAGCCACCTCTGCACCGACGGCGGCCTCGGGTGCTTTTGAAGCCAGATACAACAACGTCGGCAGCATGATCGGTGTCTTCGGCGCTGAACTGGACGAATAGTCGTCCCTCCACGACTGACTCACCCCGGCCTGTCATGGGCCGGGGTTTCTTCTCCAGCCAGGGATTTCCTTAGTCGATTTTGAATTCCACCGGAGCGTTTGTGGGGCGCGTGGCCCGCCCTTGAGCGTCGGCCCTTCCCGGTGGAAACTCTTTCTGAGGGGCTGGCGCAGGCCGCGCAAGAACGGCGGGTGGGTGAAGAGACTTTCCCTTTCTCATCCCTAGGAGAACGAGACGATGAGACATCTAATCTATGTTGGCATCATGGCCATCGTCGCTGCATTGACGGCAGGTGCGGCGTTAGCGACCGATGATGTTGAGGAAACCAAATCCAAGATCAGGTGGCACCACCTTTCCGTTCATGTGGACTATTGGGGCGGGGGAGGCGGTGGCATCGGGATCAACGATTCTATTCCAGAACTGCCGCCTACGGAATCGCCCCGATGGCAGCAGTGCAGATGCATATCCATCGCCCAAGACGTGCATTTGGAACCGATGGCCACGCCAGGTTACGGAATCAGGGTCACGTTCAAGTTGCCGTAAATGGCATTCCAGCCGGTTTTGTGAGGGGTGACGCGACCTTGCCCTGTACCAAGCCCTGACCTGTCCGGCTGGTCTACTCCAACGGGTCAGGGCAGGTCGCACAGACAAGCCAAAGGAGAAGTGCCATGAAGACGCCGGTAGCTTTTGCCGTTGCCTTGGTGCTGGCAGGATGCAACGCAGTCCTTCCGCGCAATACCTTCACTGTCACAGGTGACAGCATGACATGTTCACGGGGTGAGGGGCAATTTGATGTCGATGATGTCGCAGCGAAAGCCCTGACACGGGTTGGTGAAGGAGACCTGGCAGAGCCAAACGACTTCGTAGAAATGCGTGTATCGGCAAACATCGCTGATGTGATAGGTAATGAGAAAAAACCGAAATTTGCGAGTGCGCTGACGGCAGATGATTTGGCGCTGCTGATGGATGCGTGTCGCGATCTTCTCAAGATACTTCCGCCCTGGCCTCAGGTGGGCGAATATGCCGACAGTCAAGTCCGTGTCTTCCAATCACTTGTCAATAGCGGCATGGCTCCTGGAGAGGCGGCCCAGCGAAGCGGGCTTTTGTTGCAAGAATAGACGGCATTCCAGCCGGATGGTTTGGGGCGTCGTGGCCGCGCCTTTCAAGCCCTGCCTTGTCCGGTTGGAACTCCATATTGCGAGGCAGGGCAGGCCACACAAAACAATCCAAGGGAGCCAGGCTGGACAGCGCTCAGTTGCTCCACGAATTGCGCAGGCCGCGCAACGAGGTCGTCACCCTCAGCCCGGACGAATACGCGGTTGGGCTTAAGTAAAATGATGGGTGATTTTCTGACAAAAGCGCGGCGCTTGTTTCAGAAACTTCCCGTGGATTCAGGAAAGGGACGGCGCTTCGTGCAACACCGCCCCTCCCGGCCCGCGCCGGTTGAGTGCTAAACGGCATTACGCCTTGGCACGGGCGGAGCCTTGTAGGGCGGATGCCGGGCCGTTGCAAACAATGTCCGGGATGGAACAGTCCCCACCCCGTGGCCGGTCACAAATACCGCAATGCCTCGCCAGCGGTCTCGTTGCGGCCATACCTGCCGATCATCCGTTCCGAGTTCCACCGCCCCTGACGCATGATCGCCGCGCTCGGAGCCTGCTTGCGCAGCATCGTGACCGCCATGCCGACACGCCCGGAATGCCCGGAAAACCCCT
>VXPN01000509.1 GCA_009839535.1 Boseongicola sp. SB0662_bin_57
GTGCCGAAGAACTCCGACCGGTACGCCGCGAGGTCGACCACCTCCTCGTCCAGCGACGCCTCGGCCTCGGCCTCGGTGATTTCCGACTGCTTGAGCGCCGCGTAGGCTTCCGTCAGGGACACGTCCCGCGCCTCTATGTCGGCGACTGGGCCTGTTCGGCGAGGCTGCTCAATGCCCGGGGAAATGGTCGAAGAAGCCGAGAATCCCGGCAAGAACGCCTTCAATTCCCGGGTCGTCGATGTCCTTGTGAAGCACCATCCGGATCGCTCCGGTCGAACCACCGCCCACGACCACACCGCACCCGGCCATGTGCGCTCGGAACGCGTTGTTCAGCCCGCCACGCGGCGTGAGGAAGACCATGTTGGTCGATTGCTCGACCGTGCCGGCCCCGGTTTCCTCCAGGACGGCAGCAAGGCGTGCGGCCCGGAGGTGATCTTCGGCAAGTCGCTCCACGTTGTGTTCAAGGGCATAGAGGCCAGCTGACGCCAGGATGCCTGACTGACGCATGCCGCCCCCCAGCATCTTGCGATACCTCCGCGCGCGTTCGATGAGGTCCGACGGCCCGGTCAGCACCGAGCCCGCTGGCGCACCAAGACCCTTTGAAAGGCAGAGCGAAACGGTGTCGACAAGGTCGGACAGATCCTGCTCTGCGCAACCGAGAGCCGTGACCGCGTTGAAGAGACGCGCGCCGTCCAGATGTACCGAAAGCCCAGCGGACCGGGCCGCGTCGGCGCACGCAGCCAAGCGGCCCAAGGACACCGCCTTTCCGTTGTGCGTGTTCTCGAGACCTACCAATCGACTTACCGGCATGTGACTGTCGTCTGGCTTCACTTGCGCAGAGATCCGGTCTGGCGACAGGCTGCCGTCAGCCTCGACCGGAATCGTGCAGATAGCGATGCCGCCCAAAACCGAACTGCCGGCCGCCTCGTAGGCAGCAACATGGTATCCGCGCCCGACAATCACCTCTTCCCCGCGCCCGCAATGGGCGAGAAGCGCCGTCAGGTTGCCCATCGTTCCGCTGGAGACGAACAGGGCCGCATCTTTCCCCAGGCGCTCGGCGACTGATTTCTCAAGGCGATTGACGCTGGGGTCTTCTCCGTAGACGTCGTCGCCCAGTTCGGCTTCGTACATCGCGCGGCGCATGCCCTCGTCCGGCCGGGTGACAGTGTCGCTTCTCAGATCCAGCCGTGGCGCGTTCGAATTCGCCAACCGGGGAAGACCAGTGTGACCGCTCATGTCGCGACCCGCACAACGGAACGCGCGGTGACGAGGCGAATGTGTCTGGAAGGCTCCGAGCGGACGTGCCCGAAACGGCCGTCGGAAATCTCCGGATCGAACTCCGAATGGCCGATCCCTCGCACCGGCGCCTCGTGCATTCTGGCGGCGCTGACCTTCAAGTCCGATCGCGCCATTTCCTGTCTCGGCACGAAGCCTGCAACGTCGTGATCGTCAATCTGGGGTGAATATGCCATGTCCGGCTCCGTCAGTTGAATCCCCGCGCATCAGGTTTGTAACGCCATGCACAGGAAGTCCACTGCCTAGGCGCGATCAGAGGTTGTGGACTTCCCGCTCCGCGTTCCACGTCGCTTGCGCCCTGTCGGGAATCATGGCTGTCAGCCGACCGACCGTGCCCTTATGCGCTGGTTCGTCGAAGAGATTCGTCATCTCAAACGGATCCGTCTCAAGGTCGTACAGTTCTCCCGCGCCGGAAATCAGGTCGACCGTGATCCTGTGCCGCTTCGTGCGCAACGTGCGTAGCTTCAACTCGACTCCGCAGCGTGCCGGGCCGAGATCCCACTCGTTGTATGCGAATTCACGCTCCTCGCGGCCTTCGATCACGGGCATCAGCGAACGACTCTCGATTCCTTCGGGCCGATTGACTCCCGCCCAGTCGTAGAAGGTGGCGGCCAGGTCCAGCGTGGAGACGGGATCGGCTATCCTGTGAGCCTCCGGGATTCCAGGCCCCCGCATGAGCAGCCCCACGCGAAGCAGCCCGTCATAGTGCGTAGGGCCCTTCAGGTAGAGCCCGTGGTCCCCGAGAAGCTCCCCGTGATCGGCCGTGAAGATGACGATCGTGTTCTCGTCGAGCCCGGTCTCCCGCAGGGTGTCCAGGATGCGTCCGACCCCGTCGTCGATGAAGGAGATCATGCCGTAGTAGTTGGCCGTCATTGCCGCAAGCTGGTCGTCCGTCTGGGGCAGGATGCGGGAGTATTCCTCCCGCAATTTCCGGACCTGCGGATTCTCTTCCTGGGGCCGGTTCTCCAGTGCCGCCCTGTGCCACCAGGGCCGGCGGTCAAGGTCGCGCCTGTGCGTGGGGCTGATGTCGACGGTTGCCGGGTCGTACATTTCGGACCACGGTGCCGGGCAATCGAACGGGTGATGCGGGTCGGGATACGAGACCCATGTGCAGAAGGGCTGATCCGGATCCGCAGACCGGAGGAACTCCTGCGCCTTGTCGGTGACCCATGTCGTCGCGTGCCATTCGGGCGGCAGGTCCGATGACCATGTCTGCGCCGCAACGGTTCCGTACTCCGCGTCCTCGCCGGTCCTGCTGTCCATGGCCCAGCGCTTCCAGGCGTCCTTGTGACCGTGAAACCAGCGTTCGAACTGGTGCCCGCCGGGCGGCCGTTCGCAGGGAAGAAGCGGGTGCCAGTGCCCGATCAGGAGGAGGTCCATGTGATCGAGGCCCATGTAGGGGCCGTGCCAGTCTTCCGGAAAGTTGCGGCTGTCGCTCCGGCTTTCGGGCGCGCCCCACTCGGTTGCCTTCGGGTCGCTTCCGAAATGCGCCTTGCCGATCAGCCCGGTCAGGTAGCCGTTGTCCGACAGGACCCTGCCCCAGCCCCTTTCGCCGAGTTCCGCGTCAAGGCTGATCCTGTTGTCCGTCACGCCATGCGTGAGCGGCAGCATGCCTGTCAGGATCGATGCGCGTGCCGGCTGGCAAAGGACGTTTGGCGTGATCGCGCAGTCAAAGCGTGTTCCCTCCCGGGCCAGGCGGTCGAGGTTCGGGGTCTTGATGTTCCGTTCCGCAAAGCCGAAGCAGTCCGGGCGATGCTGGTCGGACGTGATCAGGAGGATGTTCGGGCGCTTGGTCAAGGGACGATCTCCGCGAGGTCCTGGGCAATGCTGAAGCGGCCCGAATAGCAGGCCGCCACTTCCTCGCAAACCCTGTTCAGCACGTCTTCCTTGTCGTGTTGCACGCGCCAGTGGGTCAGGACCAGATGCTTGACGCCGGCACGTTCGGCAAGTCCTGCAGTTTCGAGATGGCCAGGACACGTGGCGGCGAAGTCCTGATCGGGCGCGGGCTCGTGACTCAAGCGATAGCACCAGTGAATCAACAGATCGGCATCCTTGATCAACGCGTCCAGTTCCGGCGAATGACCGCTGTCTCCTGCGTAAACGACTGACTTGCCGTCGGCTTCGATGCGAAACCCGAGACAGGTGAGAAACGGCTGCGCGTGCGGCACTTCGATCGCCCTCAGGGTCCAGCCGTTCCCGTTGACCGTGGACGGCGGGCGCATTTCCGTCACCTTGGGCTCGGGCCAGGGTCTCGGAAGGGCGCCACCTCGTTCCTGCCAGACCTTCTTGCTTTGGGGCAGTTCCGTTCGTGCAACCAGGTCAAGGGACAGCGCGCCGTCGGGCCCGAAATACCGCCTTGTCACTTCCGCAAGCGGTGCCGGGCCCCAGACGCCCAGGTTGGCGGCTCCGGCATCCCAACGAGCGTGAACAAGCCTTGCGTAGTCCATCATGTGGTCCGAGTGGAGATGCGAGAAGACGAGATGCGTAACGTCGCCTGGATCTCGCCCGGATTGCAGCAGCCGGTCAAAGACGCCGCCGCCGCAGTCAAGGAGAACGGTGTCATCGCCTGCCTCGACAAGATATCCCGAAGAGGCGCGCGAAACATGCGCTTCCGGCGAGCCGGTGCCTAGCAGGGTGACTTTCATGTGGATGCTCTCCTTCCTTTGACAGTGATCACGATGATGGCGACAGCGCCCGCCATGAAGGCGACGGCAATCCAGCTCGAGAACAGAAAGAACGGGTCGCCGCCGGTGGCCGAAAACGCCTGGCGCGCCGTGCTTTCGAGCTGCCGTCCGAGAACGAATGCAATGACGAAAGGCAGAGGCGAGACGCCGAGCTTGATCATGACGTAGCCGAGCGCTCCGAAGAACAGGGCGAAGCCGATCATGGCCATGCTCGTTTGCTGGACGTACAGCGAGGCGAACGTGAGCAGCAGGACCACGGGCAGCAGGAACTGCTTTGGAATGCGAATCATGATGCCCATGCATCGCATGAACACGCCACCGACCGTCCAGTTCAGGATGTTGGCGATGACCATCGTGGTGAACAGGCCAAACGCGATGACGAGTTCCGGGTTCATTGCTGACGTGAACCTGAAGACCCCCGGGCCCGGGTTGAAGCCTCCGATAGTGTCTGCCGCGAGGACCAGGAAGACGGCAGCCGTGTTGCCAGGAATGCCGAGAGAGAGAACCGGGATCAGGTTTGCTCCGGCGACCGAGGAATTCGCCGCTTCCGTCGCCGCAACTCCCTGCATTGCGCCCTTGCCGAATTCCGGTTCGTCAGGCGCCTTGCGGCGGCGGTGGAACGCGCCTCCCGACGCGTAGCCGAGAGTGGCGG
>VXPN01000489.1 GCA_009839535.1 Boseongicola sp. SB0662_bin_57
GGCACGAAACGCAGATCCTTGACCAGCAGCCTGGCCGTGAGGAATTCGATCATCCAGAGAGGGCGGATGATCAGGGCGGCGTAGATCAGGATCAGGAACTCGATGGCCACAAGGGCCACCGCAATCACCACGGTGACGATGTCAAACCAGATGTCACGCGTCAGTGCATCGATCACCTCGATATTGACGCCTGCATGCAGGAAACCGTCGGGGCTGCCGGGATCTCTCCCGAGCGGCAGGCTGGACAAGAGCAGATTGCCCACCCGGCGACCGGACATCTCGATTGGCGAGAAGAGCGGCCTGCCGGTGACCTTCTCCCATGCGCCAAAAAGCCGTTCGGCCATCGCCATCGGGGCCGGATCGGTCAGCTTGGAGAGCGTCTCGGCGACGCTGTCCGGATCATTGGCGGAAAGGTAAAGAATCTCGCCGTCCGGATCCGTCAGCGCCAGAAACTCCATGCCTGCCGAAAACGACCGAGTCGCGTCCAGCGTCTCTTCGACTCCGCGCAGCGATTCCAGGCCGCCGGAGAACGCGATTGCGAGATTGAGGCGTCGCTGGAGGCTCAGGCCGGAATTGATCGTCTGGTTCTCCACTTCCGGCAGGAGCCGGGCCTCGAACGTGCGAACCGACAGAATCCCGAAGAGCAGGAACGGAATCAGCGTCAGCAGGACCAGGGCCAGCATGAAGAAAGCGAGAAAACGGGACTTCATGTCAACCTGCCTTCCCCGCCTTGGCCATCTCCTGCCCGATCTTCCAGACCGCGTGCACTAGCGGGTCGGGAGACACGGGCTCGGGGGCTTCAGCCTCGCTCGCCTGATGCAGGGTATCGCTCCGCTTCGCGATCTGCCCCTCGATTCGCCCCAGGACCGCCACGGTCCCGAGAACAAGAAGTGGAATGACCGGCAGCAGCGAGCCGAGCAGTGCATTGACGAGATGTGACGATGTCTCTTCCAGGTCTCCCATGACATCGCCTCCGTCATGGGACAGCATGAGCATCCCTACCGACCGGCCGTTCTGCAGGATTGCCATTCGGGCCGAGAAATCCTCTCCGGAATCGAAAGTGTGCAGGATGTCGCCCGGAGCGGGAATCTCAAGCTCCGCAACCTGTTCTTCGAACGCGGAGCTCTCCTGATCCTCGGTGGATGGCCTGGTCGTGTAGAGCAGCACGCCATCGCCGTCCGTCACGAAGAGGTCGAAGGCGCCTTCGAACTGGCTTACGGAGCGCTGGATCAACTGTTCGGTCGATCTGGTCGTGCCAAGGGTCAATCCCTCTTCGAGGCTGTTTCCGATGGCCAATACCAGGTCGCGCAGAACGGCGTCGTAGCGGGCCGCAACGTTCGATGTGAGCAATCGCTCGAATTTCAGGTAGTTCAGAACGCCTGCAACCGTCAGCCCGACGATCGGCAACAGGCACAGAACGAAGATGAACTGGATCGTCAGCCTACCGGGTCGCATCTCTTGACCGCCTTGACTTGCCGAACTTCATGGCGACGACTCCTGCAGCCCGGCCGCTGCCGATCCTTCCGCGTTCATTTCCGTGCCACCGCCGGGCGGCGACCCGCGGCCAAAGACGGTCGTGATCCGATTGCGCTTGTCGTAGTCGTAGCTCACGTGGTCGGCCATGTTCCGAACCAGCATGATGCCAAGTCCGCCGATCGGCCTGTCCTCCACGCCGGACTGCGTATCCGGCGCAGGACCGTCCTCAAGGACATTGAATGGCGGCGCGTCATCCTCAATGACGAGCGCCGCGCCTTCCGGCAACGGATGCAAGGCAAGCCAGATCGGACCGTCCTTGCGGTCACCTCCGTAGCCATGCATGACGGCGTTCATGAACAGTTCCTCGATGACAAGATGCATCTTGTGCCTGAACGCGACCGCCGGGAAGTGAGATTCGCAGAATGAATCTATCCAGGCTTCGATCTTGGAGAGGTTTTCGACCTGGCTGTCAATCTCAAGGCGCTCCACCTTGGACATTTCAGGCCTGTCCTGAATTGGCGGTCGCTTCTGCCAGTGCCTCTTCGCGCTTTTCGTATACCTTGAAAATCCTGTCAAATCCGGAAATGTGGAACACTTCGGCCACGGGGCCGTTGAGGCCGCAGATCGAGAACTCCACCGCCTGCTTGGAGAGTCGCTTGGCGACGACGAGAATCGCCCGGAGTCCGGCACTGCTGACATATGAAACGCCGCTGAGGTCGCAGACCACAACCTTGTCCGTTTCCTCGATGTCGGCCATCATCGAATTTTCCAGATCCCCGGCCGTGGCACCATCGATGCGTCCTTCGACTTCGACGACCACAGCGTGTCCGTCCCTCGAGGCCCTGCAATCCATCTCAATCTCCTTACCCAAGACCTGCGCGGCCATGGACTTGCCACGAAAGTGACAAACAGGACTTTCCGCGCACAATTTCCGTCAATTGTCTGCCGACGATGCATCGCGGTGTCAAGGGCGCATTCGGCATTGTCATCTCGGGTTCAGCGTTGTCATCTTAGGTTCGGCGTTGATTTTCATGCTCCGTCGTGACATGCCAAAGTGCGTTCATGAATGACAGGGACACGATCATCATGCACAAGCTGTTCGAAATTCTGGGCCTCGCAGCGATACTGGGTCTTCTGCCGGCCTCAGCCATGGCGCAGGCGCCGGTCGGCGCGGAAACCGGATTCGTGCTCAACACGTTTGCGTTTCTCATCTGGGGCGCACTCGTCATGTGGATGTGCGCCGGCTTCACGATGCTGGAAGCCGGATCGGTTCGCACGAAGAACGCCTCCGTCATCTGCATGAAGAACATCGGGCTCTACTCGATCGCCGGGTTGGCCTATTACGTCGTCGGCTACAACATCATGTATGTCGGCGTTGACGGCGGATTCTTCGGGTCGCTCTCGCTGTTTCGCGGCAACTCGGCCAGCGAGGTCGCGTTCCTGAGTGCCGCGCCGGAAGTGATCGACGAGGCCCGCGAGACATTGCTGGCGAATTCGTCCGGGCATGCCACGATGTCGGACTGGTTCTTCCAGATGGTCTTTGTCGCGACAACGGCGTCCATCATCTCCGGCACCCTTGCCGAGCGCGTGCGACTGTGGTCGTTCTTCCTGTTCGTGGTGATACTGACCGCCTTCATCTATCCGGTCGTGGGTGCATGGACCTGGGGCGGTGGCTGGCTGGCCGACATGGGCTTCCAGGATTTTGCGGGGTCCACGATCGTGCACTCGACCGGGGGCTGGGCCGCCTTGTCCGGCGCAATGCTGCTCGGTGCGCGACGCGGACGGTTCCGCAAGGATGGCACCGTACGGCAAATGCCGCCGTCAAACGTCCCCATCGTCACGCTGGGCGTGTTCATCCTTTGGCTGGGCTGGTTCGGATTCAACGGCGGGTCCCAACTGGCGCTGAATTCTGCAACGGACGCGGTGGCGCTGAGCAACATATTTGCCAACACCAACATCGCGGCTTCGGCTGGCGTCGTGGCGGCGCTGGTCCTGTCCAAGCCGATCCTGGGACGCATGGACCTTCTTGCAACGCTGAACGGAGCGATCGCCGGGCTCGTGGCAATCACCGCCGGGCCGGACCTCGTCGATCACCAGTGGGCGATCCTGATTGGCGGAGTCGGCGGCGCCATTGCCGTTGCCGGAATCCGGCTGCTGGAGATGGTTCGCGTCGATGACGTCGTGGGCGCGATACCGGCCCACCTGTTTGCAGGCGTCTGGGGAACGCTGGCCGTCTGCGTCGCCGCTGGCGGAAGCCTGTTCGTGCAGCTGACCGGCATCGTCGCGATAGGCATCTTTGTCTTTGGCGTCTCGACAGTGATCTGGATGCTGATCGACAGGCTCATTGGACTGCGTGTCTCCCCAAGCGCGGAACAGCTGGGGCAGGATGTCGTGGAACTCGGCATCGAGGCCTATCCGGAATTCGTGGCCGTCCCGGAAGCGGATGACGACGACGATTGACGCCTTGCCGGCTATGCGACGGCCAATGCCCAAACGAGGCGAGCCGATTTCGGGTTAGTGACGGGCAGATCGGTTTGCAGACCTGTCTCCCTTCTTGGCTGCCGGCGTCCGCTGAAGCGTAGCCGCGAAACGCCTTGGCAAATTGGATCGGTCGGGCGCAACCTGGGGCAAGGCCAGCACGGAGGACCTCAAGACCTGATGCTTGACCGAGAATTCGGAAGCATCTGACTGAAAGTTTGACGGCACTTGACCAAGAATCCGGCGCCACTTGACCGACTGCCTGCCGACACTTGACGGCGAACCGGCCGCACCGCACCTGAAGGCTTGGTTTGGGCCGGGCCGTCGAACGACGCCTCGCGCGGAAGCCGACGCTCCACGAAAGCGGTCAATGTCTGGCAACTTCGGACCTGGATCCATGTTGCGAGGACCTGACGGCCTTGTTGTCTGCAAGCTCGTCGAAGTTAAATCAGGATGACGATCCCTACAGGATGGAGCGGGCATTCCGCACGATCAAGGCCGTGAATCCGATGCTGCGCCTGGTGCATCACCGCACCGCGGATCGGGTACGGTCCGTACGTCGTCTGTCCATACTGGCTTGGCAGGTCGAACGGCACATGCGCGAGACCTGGCGCACGCGACCGTTCTCGGACATCGGACGGGAGGACGACATCCGGACCCG
>VXPN01000420.1 GCA_009839535.1 Boseongicola sp. SB0662_bin_57
TGCGATCCGAAGGCATCGCGATTTCGCGCGAACATCCCGACATTCTGGAAACGGGCGGCGGACTGAAGGCCGCGATGCCCCTCCTGGGAAACGCTCCGGTCATCACGATCAATCCCGATGCCGCCTGGCTTGGAGGCAATCCCGTCAAGGCGCTGATCGGTGCGTGGCGACCCGAAATGCAGGCGCTGCTTGCGCTTGTGCCGCAATCATTGGCTCACGGCACGTCTAGCGTCGGCGACTTCCGCCTCGAAGACGGGCGAATTCGGCGGGGGGGGGCCTTGATTTATGGCGGAGCGCAAGTCATCAGGACCGACCAGCTTGACGGGGTCGCCGACAAAGTGTTTTCCCTGAATGTCTATTGGGACCTGCTGTCGGAAATGGACGGTCTACACGGCCTGGTCTGTGATGGAATCTGGTGCGACCTGGGCCACCCGGCGGGCCTGCGCATCGCCGAAAGCCTTGCTTGTCATGTTTGAACCATCAGAATGCCCGCGCGTGTTTGGAGTCCCGCCCGGGGCGGACTTCCCCCAAGTGGTGGTTGAGCGAATCCTGGATGCCCATGCCGGACGGTCGCCGGAAGACCTTGCCCGGGTCCGTCTCCTGGTCAATTCCCGACGCATGCAGCGACGGTTTGCTTCCCTCTTTCGAGCTTCCGGTCCGCGACTCCTGCCCAAGATCCTGCTTGTAACCGAGATTGAGAGAATCCATCCGGGAATCGACCTGCCGCGTCCCGTGTCCCGGCTTCGGCGTCAGCTTGAGCTGGCGCAACTGACTGCCCGTCTTGTCGACACCGAACCCGACCTCGCCCACCCGGCGGCTGCGGTCAGCCTTGCGAACAGCCTCGCCTCGCTTCTCGACGAGATTCAGGGCGAAGGGATCGCTCCGGAACAGGTTCGCACGCTCGAGATTGGCGACGACTCCCTGCACTGGCAGCGAAGCCTGAAGTTCCTCGACATTGTCGGCACCTATGTCGAAAGCGTTTCGGGGGACGGCCTCGATTTCGAGGCGCGGCGCAGGCTCGGGGTCGAGAAAGTCTCTGCCGCATGGGCGTCCGATCCGCCCGACACCCCGGTGATCATCGCCGGTTCGACGGGTTCGCGCACGACCACTCGCATGTTGATGTGCGCCGTGGCGCGGCTCCCGCAAGGCGCGCTTGTGCTTCCCGGATTCGATGCCGATCTTCCCGGGCCGATCTGGGATTCGCTTGGCTCCAGCCGCGACTGCGAGGACCATCCGCAGTACCGGTTCGCGGCGCTGTTCTCAGCACTTGACATCACCCGCGACCAGGTGGCCGCGTGGGGCGATCCTCCAGACAAGGCCCGCAACCGGCTTGTCTCCCTTTCCCTGCGCCCGGCCCAGGTCACTGATCAATGGCTGTCAGAAGGCCCCGGGATCGGCGACCTCCGACAGGCGACTTCGTCAATGGCACTGGTCGAAGCGTCGGATTCCAGGGAAGAGGCGCTGGCAATTGCCGTGGCAATTCGCGAAGCCGTGCAGCAAGGGGAGCGCTCGGCACTCGTTACCCGGGACCAGGATCTGGTTCGCCGCGTCTCCTCCGCACTCGCCCGTTGGAACATCGCTCCCGACAACAGTTTCGGAATGCAGCTTTCCCTGACGCCGCCGGGAACGTTTCTGCTTCAGATTGGACAGCTCGTCGGCGCGTCGCCACGCCCGGAAGACTTGATCGCGTTGCTGAAACATCCGTTCACCCGAGCCGGCACGGACCGGGGAATGCACCTTTCGAACACGCGGCAACTGGAACTGTTCCTTCGAAGAACCTCGGTCCACGCATTCGCAGAAGCAGATCTCAAGCGCTTCGCAGAAGAGTCGCCGGATGAACGTCGCGAATGGATCAGCTGGCTCGAATCGATCCTCGGCACGCTTGGGCAATGTCCCTCCCCGACGCTGCTGGGCGGGGTGAGCCATCATCTCGAACTCGCCAAGACGATTTCGAACGCCAAGGACGAACGCGTGAATGAGCTCTGGGCGAAGTCTTCGGGACGTCTCCTGTGGGCCGCAATTGACACCATCATGGAGGAATCGGATTTTGGAGAGCCCGTGCCCTTCGCCGACTATCTTCGTCTCCTTGAAGGCATGCTGCAGGCGGAACGCGACCGGGATCCTTCCGGGGCACGCCCTGACGTGATGGTCTGGGGCGCCCGGGAGGCCAGGGTCCAGAGCCCGGATCTCGTTATCTTGGGCGGCCTGAACGAAGGCAGCTGGCCTGAACAGCCCGATCCCGACCCATGGCTGAACAGGAAGATGCGGCGCAGCCTTGGATTGCCGCTGCCCGAAGGACAGACCGGCCTGGCAGCACACGACTACCAGCAGGCGATCGCAACCAGGCGGGTCGTCCTGTCGCGCTCGTCCCGGGATGGCGACGGCGATGCGGTTCCTTCGCGCTGGGTCAACCGGCTGACGAACCTGCTCGAAGGGCTGCCAGGCCAGTTCGGCCCCGAAGCGCTGGACGAGATGAGGCAAAGGGGCGATGAGTTGCTTGCGCTGGCTGGCATGCTCGACCGGCCCGCAAGGACAGTCAGGCCGGAGCCTAGACCGGCCCCGTCACCGCCGCCCGAAAGGCGCCCGAAGACGCTGTCGGTCACCGAAATCCAGCGCTTGATACGAGACCCTTACGCAATTTACGCGCGGCATGTGCTCAGGCTGCGCCCGCTCCTGCCACTGGTCCCTGAACCCGATGCCCGCCTCAAGGGAACCGTCTTTCACGCCATCCTTGCAGCATTCGCCGACACCGCTCTCGCCGACACCGCAAGCATGCGTCAACGCCTCCTGGAAATTGCAGAGGAAGAATTCCGGAAAGACGTTCCCTGGCCGGCAGTCCGTTCCCACTGGCGCGGGCACCTTGAGCAGATATCCGACTGGCTTGTCTCGGAAGAGATCGCCCGGCGCAAAGGGATCAAGGACCGGAAAACGGAGGTCAGCGGAGAGCTGCAGCTGGGTGCGACAGGGCTGAAGATTTCCGGAAAGGCGGACCGAATTGACCAGCTCTCAAGCGGGGAGCTGGTCATCTACGACTACAAGACCGGCGGCATCCCGAGCGAACCGCAGATTCTCCACTTCGACCGCCAGCTCCTGATCGAGGCCGTCATGGCGGAAAGAGGCGCATTTGAGGGCGTTCCCCAAGCGCCTGTCCGCTCAGTCGCCCACATCAGCATCAGCCGCTCCCCCAAGAGCAAGGCGATCGCGCTGGAGGGCGGCTTCGAGACAGGCACCGTTCACGCCGAGCTGACAAAGTTGCTGGAGAGATTCCAGAGCCCGGGCACAGGCTACATTTCGCGTCGCGCGATGGAGAAAATGCGCTTTCAAGGCGACTACGATCACCTTGCACGGTTCGGCGAATGGGACGCCTCGGCAACGACCCGGCCGCAGCCGGTGGAATGATGGACGCCGCGACAACGGCGCAGGTGGATGCGGCCGATCCGCTGCAGTCCACGTGGCTTTCCGCCAACGCCGGCACGGGGAAGACGCGTGTGCTCACGAACCGGGTTGCCCGCCTTCTGCTGAAAGGAACGAATCCGCGCAACATCCTGTGCCTGACATATACGAAGGCCGCGGCCAACGAGATGCAGAATCGGCTCTTTGCCACCCTTGGCAAGTGGGCAATGCTGGAAGACGATACGCTGCGGCAAGAGCTGCGCAGCCTGGGAGAATCGCCGCCCGACAGCCTGTCTGAGGCCCGAACGCTGTTTGCGCGCGCCATCGAGACACCCGGCGGCCTCCGAATCCAGACAATTCATTCACTATGCGCAGCCGTCCTGCGGCAGTTTCCGCTTGAAGGGAACGTGTCGCCGCAATTCCGCGAAATGGATGACGCCCAACAGCTCCGCCTGATAGGCGAAGTCCTCGATGAAATGGCGGAGAGGGACCCGTCCGCGCTCATGGAAGTTGCCCGGTTTCACCCCGACGACAGTCTCGTGCCGCTTGCCCGGGACATCGGAGGCGAAGAGGACGCATTCGATGCCGCCCTGGATCCGGACACGATATTCGAGACCTTCGGCGTGCCGTCGGATCTCACCTGCGACCAGATCTTGAATGACGCTCTCGGGGAAGGAGAAATTGCGTTCCTGAATGAGTTCCGGTCGGCACTTCCGAGCCCCTTGGGACCAACGGACCTGAAGCTGTCCCTGAAGCTTGCCGGCTTGCCGAAACGTCTTTCCAGGGAGGCCCTGCAGGCTCTCTCCGGCGTCCTGCTCTACGGAAAGTCGGCGAAGTCGCCCTTCGCGGCCAAGATCGGCACCCTGCCCACCAGGAAGGTCAGGGAGTCGGAAAGCCTCGCGCCCATGATGCCGAGATTCAATGATGTCATGGAGCGTGTCGAAACGGCGCACGCGCAGCTGACGTCACTTGATGCCGCCACCAAGTCCGTCGCGTTGCATCGCTTCGCGCACCAGTTCCTGCCGGCGTACCGCGACGCCAAGCAGGCTCGCGGCGTTCTGGATTTCGATGACCTGATCCGAAGAACGCGTGACGTCCTGTCTTCCGAGGCCTTGCACTGGGTGCTGTTCCGGCTCGACGGCCAGGTCGAACACGTCCTGGTCGACGAGGCGCAGGACACGAGCCCCGAGCAGTGGCAGATCGTGCGCGCCC
>VXPN01000308.1:0-1851 GCA_009839535.1 Boseongicola sp. SB0662_bin_57
GGAAGCGCGGCCCACAGGTACACCTTGAAGAACGCGTCCATCGGGGAGGCGCCGAAGCTCCGGGCCATGTCCACCAGTGACCGGTTGATCTGTTTCACGCCCGCACGGGCGTTGAGAATGATGATCCAGATGGCAAACAGCGTTGTCGTGATGATGATGGCTCTCATGCCGAAGCCGAACAGGACCATGAGAACCGGCACAAGAGCCGTCAGCGGCGCGCTCAGGAACACGTTCACCCATGGCAGCAGCAATTCGTCCAGCAGGCGGTTCTTGCCCATCAGGATGCCTGTCGGGATTCCGATGCAGATGGCGGACAGAACGCCCACGCAGAACGCGTAGGCGGTTTCGGCGAGGGCCTTCTGGAAGGCATCCGTGCCAATGACGCTGAAGAGGGTCGCGACGACTTCCGAAAGCGGCGGGATGAAGAACGTCAGCCCGGACTGGCCGACGACTTCCCACAGAAGGCCCCAGATGATCAGCGAGGACATGCCCGGCAAGCGATATCCCAAGAGGGTCATCGGTCACTCCACGTAGCGGCGCAGCGAGGTCCAGATCTCGTCCACAATGTCGAGATACTCGGGATCGCGGCGAATGTTGTCGACACCCTTCCCGCGGAAGCTGGAGGGGCGGATGATTTCGGAGACGCGACTCGGTCTCGGCAGGAGAATTGCGACCTGGTCCGAGACATAGACCGCCTCCTCGATCGAATGGGTCACGAAGATGAAGGTCTTTTTCTGGTCCTGCACGAGGCCGAGCAGGTCCTCCTGGAACTTTCGCCGGGTCTGTTCGTCGACGGCCGAGAACGGTTCGTCCATCAGCAGGACCTCGGCGTCGACGGCAAGGGCGCGTGCCAGCCCGACTCTCTGGCGCATGCCGCCGGAGAGCTCGTGAGGATAGGCATTCTCGAAGCCGGCCAGGCCGACCTGCCTGATGTAGCTTTCGGCGACCGCTTCGCGTTCGGAGCGCGCCACGCCACGCAATTCCAGTCCGAAGGCCACGTTGCGCAAGACGCTGGCCCAGGGCAGCAGGGCGAAGTCCTGGAAGACGAACGCCCGGTCCGGGCCCGGGCCGGTGACCTTCTGGCCGTTTACCTCGACTTCCCCGGACGTCGGTTCAAGCAGGCCGGCGATGATCTTCAGGAGCGTTGTCTTGCCGCAGCCCGAGGGGCCAAGGAGCGACGTCAGCTGACCGAGCGGAAACTCGAGCGAAAGGTCGTTCAACGCTTCCACGTCGCCGAAGTTCTTGGAGATGTTCCGCGTGGAGACGGCGATTTCGAACGCCGTGTCCTCCGTGGCGCCCGTTCCCGTCCCGGCGGCGCTAGTCCGAGGCATAGCCACGTTGGTTCCCCTTGAAGAGCACGGCCTCGATCCTTTCCAGAAGATTCAGGAACAGGACAGCCAGAAGGATGATGGAGAAGATTGCCGCATACATGCTGGGATAGTCGGCGATGGAACGGCTGTAGGTGATGATGTCGCCGACGCCCGTGGGCGTGATCTTGAGTTCGGCCAGTATGGCGCCGATGAAGCCGGCGGAAATGCCGAGGCGCAGTCCGGCGAATATCACGGGCGATGCCGCCGGAATGATGATCTTCAGGATGACGTCAAGGTCCGTAGCGAGATAGGAACGCCCCATTTCCTTGATCGAATCAGGGGTGTTGCGAACCGCTCCCGCCGTGTTGAGCACGATGACCGGCATCGCCATGATGCACACGACCAGGACCTTGGAGGTCAGGCCGATGCCATAGGCAAGGACCAGAAGGGGAATGAGCGCCGCAAGCGGTGCGGCCTGCATGACGATGAAGATCGGCGAGAACAGCCAGTCGAAGAACCGGCTCAGTCCTACCCAGACGCC
>VXPN01000308.1:1951-4592 GCA_009839535.1 Boseongicola sp. SB0662_bin_57
TCGGCGAGGATTTCCTCCGGCAGCTGGCCGATCGGCCCGTCGGGGTTGGTCTCGCGGCGAACCATGGTGGGATCCTCGTGCATGTCGCGGTAGACGCTGAGAAGCGCATTGACGAAAATCTGCACGTCGCCCGCGTTCTGCTGGATCCAGTCGAGGTTGCCGAACAGGGCTTCGTCGCTGGCCTCGACGTCGAACATTTCGAGCACGTTGAAATTGGCGCCAGCCTCGCTGCGCATCAGCTTGTTCTTGTTCGACAGGTCGATGATGGTTGCATCGGCGCGTCCTCCAAGGAGCGCTGCCACGCGGTTTGCCGAGCCCGGCACGTAGGAGCGGTCACCGAACATGATGCCCAGGCGGCTTTCGATGACGTTGGCAATCGCGTCCGTGCCACCTCCGCGCGAGTGCAGCAGGATCGGCTCTCCGTCCAGATCCTCAAGCTTGCTGTACTTCTTTGTCGTGACCGGGAAGAACTTCAGCTTCGAGAGCTGAAACAGGATCCGCAGCGGGGCCTTCGAGCGCTGCATGGCCGCATAAGGCGTGCCAAAGCCGATGTGCATCTGGCCGCTGAGCACCGCCTGGATGGCCAGTTCCTCGTCGGCAAAGGCAGTCCACTCGTAGTCGAGGCCGTTTGCCTTGGCGCGGTCCAGCGCCACGAAGAATGCGGCCAGTTCGTCCGACGGAGTCTCTGCCAGCGCAATTCGGATCGTGTCGGCACTTGCCATCGACAGTCCGAGTGCCAACGGCAAGGCCGTCACCGTGACCATGGCTTTCTTCAAGATGCGTCTCATCGTGTTTCCTCCCTTGGGTTGATGAGCAGGTCTGCTTGATGTTCCTGGTTCAAGGCACGGGTTCCGTCGTGCCGCCAAGTGGTTCGTCGTCAATCCTCCCCGAACAGGCGTGTCGCGACAGAACCGAGATGCGTACGCATTGCTGCATGGGCGGCGACCGGGTCCCGCGCCTCGATCGCGGCCGCGACGGCGTCATGCTCGACGAAACTGGGATGGTCCCGCGCCGGCTGCGGCGACTGGCGAATGACCGTGCCCCACGCCACGGCGCGCCGGACCTGGTTCAGCTGATTGAACAGGGACAGCAGCAGCACGTTGTCCGTCGCCTCCGCAATGATCCTGTGAAACGCATCGTCCCGTGCCTCGTAGGCATCCCAGTTCGTTGCCTCCAGGCAGCGGCCGCAGGCCAGCTTCAAGCGGATCACCGCCGCGTTCGAGGCGTTGAGCGCCGCCTCGCGAGCGATCGCCGGTTCCAGCGAAAGGCGCGCCCGCATCAACTGGACAGGCGTCACCTGCCTGGTCAGTTCCGCCAGGCTGCCGGTGTCCGCGCTGTCGCCATGGGCCGCGACGAACGTGCCCTTGCCGACATGGCGCCAGATCGCTCCTTCGCGTTCCAGCGCGTCCAGAGCACCGCGAAGCGTGTTCCGGCTCATGTTCAACATGACCGTCAGCTCTCGCTCGGGCGGCAGCCTGTCGCCGGGGCGGAAGCTGCCCGTGGCGATGAATGTCCGGAGCGCGGTGACCGCGTCGTTTCGATCGATGAAGTCCGGCTTCGTCTGCATGCGCTCGCCAAATTGGTTGATCAATTTTCAAATATTGGTTCAAATTTGCATGATTCTCGTTGCCAGCGCAATGATTTTCGGCGAAATTGAGTTCCTTGGGGTGCCAGATTGGTTGAGATTGATTTGGCACGGCCGCTGCGCTAAGGCGTGTGCGACATGACGAAGCCTGTGAGGACCCTGAATTCCAATGCCAAAGTTTGCAATCGAAGTTCCGCCTGTCGTGGCCCTGCCGATAGCCGCGAACGACGCCCTCTTTCCGGTCCGCCGGGTTTACTGCATAGGTCGAAACTACGCCGCGCACGCAATCGAGATGGGACATGACCCTGATCGCGAGCCGCCGTTCTTCTTCCAGAAGAATCCCGACAATCTCACGCCGTCCGGAACCTTCCCGTATCCGCCGCAAAGCGAGGATGTCCATCACGAGGTCGAAATTGCCGTGATGCTGAAATCGGGCGGCACCGACATCGCGGTTGGCGATGCGCTGGATCACGTGTTCGGCTATGCCTTGTCGCTGGACATGACCCGACGGGACCTGCAAGGCGTCCAGAAGAAAATGGGACGGCCGTGGGAGATCGGCAAGGCGTTCGAGCATTCGGCGCCGACAGGCCCGATTCATCCCGTGTCCGAGATCGGCCATCTCGAAAAGGGTCGCATCGCGCTGACAGTGAACGACGAGATCCGGCAGGAAGGCGACATGAACCAGATGATCTGGAAGGTGCCGGAGATCATCACGTACCTGTCGGAGTATTTCGAGCTGGCGGCAGGAGACGTGATTCTTTCGGGAACGCCCGCCGGTGTCGGCCCGGTGGAAAGGGGTGACACCATGATCGCGGAGGCCGATGGCCTCGGCAGCATGACCGTGTCGGTGGCGTAGCGGATCAAGCCGGTCCAGGCCCGCTCCCGGTCGCGACCGCCGGCGTCCGTTCGCCGCCCCTGCACACGCTTACGTCACGTAGCGGTACGACGTCTCCACGGCATGCAGGAACGACTCGGCAGAGGAACCGGCAGACAGCAGCAGGAACGCGTCGTCTCCGGTGCGGATCGCCATCGCGCCCATATGCTCCATGACCGTCC
>VXPN01000401.1 GCA_009839535.1 Boseongicola sp. SB0662_bin_57
GCTTTCTGACCGGGGGATACATGAGATCGCCCTCAGCTTCGATCCTGTCCTTCCAGGTGTCGTATGCTTCCGCGGGGAAAAGAATCGGGGCCAGCGCCATCGCTTCGTCGATGACGGGAACTTCGATGTCATCGACCTGTGCACCAGCGACGCGAAGGCGCTCGACCGCATTCTCAAACGCGTTGCGTGGCTCATCCTCGATTCCCTCGAACGCCGCAGTGCGAAGCGCTGCAAGCTTGACACCCGCAAGCGTCGGTTCGCCAAGGTCCATGGATCGGACCCCTTCGAGAGCGGCCAGCAGCAGCGCCGAATCCTCCACCGACCGACAAAGCGGCCCAACGGTGTCGAACCGAGGGCAAAGAGGCACGACGCCCTCAAGCGAAAGGCGTCCCCAGGCAGTCTTGAGACCGACAAGGTCATTCCAGGCGGACGGCACGCGCACGGATCCACCAGTATCCGAACCGATTCCCGCCGCCGCAAGCCCGAACGCCACCGAAGCGGCCGCACCGGAGGACGAGCCGCCGGAGACGGCCTCGGGATCATTGACGCACGGCGGGGATTCGGTGACGGGATTCAGCCCAAGCCCGGAAAACGCCAGTTCCGTCTGATGGGTCTTGCCGAGGCTGACCAGACCGACCCGGGTCGCGTTCCGCAGGACCGTCGCATCCTTGCAGGGAACGCGGCCTTTCAGCAAGGCGCTTCCTGACTCGGTCGCAACCCCCGACATGTCGTAGAGATCCTTCCAGGAAACCGGGACTCCGTCCAGTGGCGAAAGACGCATGCCCGATCGTGCCCTGTCGCGTGCCGCAAGCGCCTCTTCGCGTGCACGATCGGCCGTGACGCGAACATATGTGCGAGGCGCGGCGGGATGCGTCTCGATCGCAGCAAGATATGATTCGGCAAGATCTGCCGGGTCAATCTCGCCAGCCCCGATCCCGCGCCCGAGATCTGCGGCACACATTGTCAACCAATTCTGCACGGATGCCTCCTGCCGTCTCGCGGACATCGTAGCCACCGCGTGCCGCATGGACAATGATGCATGGTCCGGTGCATATGCTGACATGGATCTTGACGCGGACATCCTGATTGCCGGCGGCGGCCTCAACGGCACGGCGACGGCGCTCGCGCTGGCTTCGGCGGGGTTTCACGTAATGCTCGTCGAACCCCGATCTCGCGCTGAGCGGAAGGCGGACGACTTCGACGGCCGAAGCTACGCATTCGCGATTTCCTCGATGCGCGTGCTTCAGGCGCTCGGCGTCTGGCCGCGGCTGAAGGACGTCCAGCCGATACTGCGCATCAAGGTCACCGACGGCCGCCCCGGCGAAGGACCGTCGCCGCTCATGCTGACCTTCGATCACGGCGAGATCGAGGAAGGCCCCATGGGGTACATGGTCGAGGATCGTCACCTGCGATCGGAACTGCTCAACGCTGCCGGGGACTCGGGCGTCACGCAATTGGACGACCGCGTCATCGATCACCGTGCCGACGACGCCGGAGTGCAGGCGACCCTGGGTTCCGGCGAGACACGGCGAGTCCGACTTCTCGTTGGCTGCGATGGCCAGACCAGCCCGATTGCCAGACGCGTGGGAATCAGACGCATGGGATGGAGCTACGGCCAAACAGCCCTGGTCTGCACTATTGCCCATGAGCAACCGCATCAGGGCATCGCTCATCAGTTTTTCATTCCCGCCGGACCACTCGCAATTCTTCCGCTTTCCGGAAACCGCTCCTCGATCGTCTGGACCGAGAGAGCGGGGCGCGCCGAAATGGTTCAGGCAATGAGCGAAAGCGACTATCTCGACGAGCTTCGCCCACGCTTCGGCCGCTTTCTTGGAGACGTTGCCCTTGCCGGTCGCCGAATCGCATATCCTCTCCGTCTCTCGATTGCCGAACGATTCATCGCTGATCGTGTGGCTCTCGTCGGAGATGCCGCACATGTCGTCCATCCGCTTGCCGGACAGGGGCTGAACGCCGGGCTCAAGGATGTCGCGGCTCTTGCCGAGGTCGTCACGAACGCGGCGAGGCGAGGTGAGGACATCGGACGACCAGAAGTCCTGAAGCGGTACGAGCAGTGGCGTCGCTTCGACACGATGGCGCTGGCGGCGGCGACAGACGGCTTCAATCGGCTGTTCTCCAATGACGTGGCACTGTTGCGCGTGCTTCGCGACATCGGTCTTGGGCTGACGAATGCGATTCCCGGTCTCCGACGGGCGCTCATCCGCGAAGCGGCGGGGCTGACCGGAGACTTGCCGAGGCTGTCGAGGGGCAAGGGACTCTGAGCTGGCGTCCGGCAGTCAATCGAGCTTGCGCGCCTCGTCCACCAGCATGATCGGAATGCCGTCACGAATGGGATAGGCCAGATGCGCGGCCCGCGACACCAGCTCCTGGGCATCGGCATCATAGCTCAACGGTGCGCGAGTTTCGGGGCAGACGAGCGCCTCGATCATGCGCCGGTCAAATCCGTGTTCATCGCTCATTGCAGCATCTCCTCGCCCCCGCCCCGCATCGCAAACTCGATCAACGTCACCAGCGTCTCGCGCCTGGTCTCCAGGGAAGGGGCCTCCAGGAGCGCCTGCTTGTCCTCGGGCTGGAACGGGCAAAGCATCGACAAAGCGTTGATCAGGAGCTCGTCCTCTGCATCCTCAAGCGAATCCCAGTCGGTGCGCAATTCCTCGGCCTCGAAAAACTGCCGCAACAACGGAAAGAAGGTCTCGCGGTTCAGCCCTGCATCGTTCTCGGCACCGCCAAGGTCGCGCTCAAACCCGGACCAGGACACCTGGCACCGCCGGTACGGCGAGAATCCTTCCACCTCCTGCCGGTTCCGAAACCGGGAAATGCCGGTCAGCGTTATCATGTACCGCCCGTCGTCAGTCTCCGAGAAAGCCGTGATGCGACCGGCGCACCCGATCGCGTGAAGCATCGGCGCGCCTTCCGTCTTCCCGCCCCGCGGCTGGATCATGCCAATCAAGCGTTCAGTGGTCTTCATGGAATCGTCGAGCATCGCGAGATAGCGCGGCTCGAAAATCTGAAGGGGCAGGCGCGCACGTGGCAGAAGCAGTGCACCAGGCAGCGGAAAGACAGGGACGGTGTCCGGCAGGCCGGAAACCGAGAACCTATGAGGCGCCTGGCCCATCTCTGCCTCAGGCAAAGATCATGGAAGACAGCTTGCGGCGCCCGTTGAGCACGAGGGGATCGTCGGGCTTGAGCGCGTCGAAAATCGTGAAGAGCTGCGACTTTGCCGCACCTTCGTTCCATTCCGCGTCGCGGCGATAGAGTTCAAGCAGCGTTTCGATCGCCTCTTCGGCATTGCCAGACGCATAGAGGGCCTGCGCCAGATCAAGGCGTGCCTGGTGATCATCCGGGCTTGCTTCGACCGCCGCCCTCAGGTCGCCAACGGGCCCTGCATCGGCCGCCTGGCGCGCGAGCTGCAATTGCGCCTTCGCGGCTTGAATCTCGGGTGCCTCGACCAGTTCCTCCGGTGCATTCGAAAGCAGCTGCTCGGCCTGCTCGACCTGGTCGAGAGCCAGGTAGCTCTTGACGAGCCCGGCATATGCGGCGGCATTTGCGGCGTCTTCCTTGAGTACAGCGGCAAATACCTGCGCGGCATCGGCGACCGCACCCTCCTGCAGCATCTCTTCGGCCGAGCCCACAGCATCCGACAGGCTGCCGCCATTCTCCCCACCGGCGGACTTGATCACGCGATCGATGAAGGCCTTCACCTGCGAGGCGGGAAGCGCGCCCTGAAAGGCGTCGATCGGCTGCCCTTGCCAGAACGCATAGACCATAGGGATCGACTGGACACGCAACTGCGCAGCTATGGCCTGGTTTTCGTCGAGATTGACCTTCACCAGCCTTACGG
The DNA here is from genome assembly GCA_009839535.1 of Boseongicola sp. SB0662_bin_57. Taxonomy (GTDB): domain Bacteria; phylum Pseudomonadota; class Alphaproteobacteria; order Rhodobacterales; family Rhodobacteraceae; genus JAJEFO01. Next base: position 3,860 of record VXPN01000401.1, read on the forward strand.
CCCCACGGGCATTCCTGACCGCAGATTCCAGTTCCGGCGTCAGCTGCCTGCAAGGGCCGCACCAAGGCGCCCAGAAGTCCACGATCACCGGCACCGTCTGGCTGGCCTCGACCACGTCCGCCATGAACGTGGCTTCCGTGCCGTCCTTGATCAGGTCGGCGGTCGGCTCGGTCCCCGCCCCTTTGAGCTCTAGCATGTTCTTCCCCAAATTGGTGCTGCAGCACGTTATATATGCGATCAGACCACGGACAACCAAGGGGTGCGGTGATCCGCGACAGGTGTAGTTTCCTGAACCAGCCTGATCCGACCGACATGTTTCTTCCCGAATGCTTCGTGCACGGATTGCCGGATGTCCGGAACAATGCGGGAAGCCGAGGCCCGGCGACTGCTGACTTCCTTCCTCGGCAGATGTCTTTCCAGGCAGCGCTTCCCAGGCAGACCCATTCCAAACAGCTTCCGTCTGCTAACTTGTTCCGGAGCGCGGCCGCGGGCGGCATGCCATGGCCGCGCTCGTGAACGAGGAAGGAGGTGGCCACCGCACCGCATCCTGCGTGACCGTGCCCGCATCAATGCTGACATGAACTTCCATGGCCGGAGAGACTTGCCTTGTGTCGGCCTGCATCAGTCACAAGTCGAATGTTGCAAAGACCGGCGCATGGTCGCTTGGTCTGTCCCAGCCCCGGGCCGCACGCAATATCCTGCCTGAATGCCCGGCATCGGCGATG
>VXPN01000365.1:0-1542 GCA_009839535.1 Boseongicola sp. SB0662_bin_57
TCCCTACGCGGCTTCGGCGGCCAGCCTCTCGGCCTTCGCGATCACTTCCTCGATGCCGCCGACCATGTAGAAGGCCGCCTCGGGCAAGTGATCGTACTCTCCGGCGACCACCGCCTTGAACGAGGCAATGGTGTCCTCGATCGGCACCTGAACGCCGGGCGAGCCGGTAAAGACCTCGGCCACGTCGAAGGGCTGCGAGAGGAAACGCTGGATCTTGCGGGCGCGGGCGACCGTCAGCTTGTCCTCCTCCGACAGCTCGTCCATGCCGAGAATCGCGATGATGTCCTGCAGCGACTTGTAGCGCTGAAGCACACCCTGCACGTCACGCGCCACCTGGTAGTGTTCCTCGCCGACAATTGCCGGATCCAGGATTCGCGAGGTCGAGTCGAGCGGGTCAACGGCGGGGTAGATGCCGAGCTCCGAAATCGCGCGCGAAAGCACGGTTGTCGCATCCAGGTGGGCAAAGGACGTTGCCGGGGCCGGGTCGGTCAGGTCGTCGGCAGGAACGTAGATTGCCTGCACGGACGTGATCGATCCCGCCTTGGTCGAAGTGATGCGTTCCTGCAGCGCGCCCATGTCGGTCGCAAGCGTGGGCTGATAGCCCACCGCCGAAGGAATGCGGCCCAGGAGAGCCGACACTTCGGAGCCAGCCTGGGTGAAGCGGAAGATGTTGTCGACGAAGAAAAGGACGTCCGTGCCTGACTGGTCACGGAACTGCTCGGCGAGCGTGAGGCCGGTCAGGCCGACGCGGGCGCGCGCTCCCGGAGGCTCGTTCATCTGGCCGTAGACGAGCGCCACCTGGCTTTCCGAAAGGTTGTCTGGCTTGATGACGTTGGATTCTATCATCTCGTGATAGAGGTCGTTGCCTTCGCGGGTCCGCTCGCCGACGCCGGCGAACACGGAGAAGCCGGAGTGAACCTTGGCGATGTTGTTGATCAACTCCATGATCAGGACCGTCTTCCCTACGCCGGCGCCGCCAAAGAGGCCGATCTTGCCGCCTTTTGCGTAGGGAGCGAGAAGGTCAACGACCTTGATGCCGGTCACGAGGATCTCGGATTCGGTCGACTGTTCGGAGAATTCAGGGGCCGGCTGGTGGATCGCGCGATGCTCGTCCGCAGTCACCGGGCCGCCTTCGTCCACCGGTGCGCCAACGACATTTATGATGCGCCCAAGGGTCGCGTTTCCTACAGGAACCGTGATCGGGCCGCCGGTATCGGTGACATCCTGCCCGCGCACGAGGCCTTCGCTGCTGTCCATCGCGATCGTGCGGACGGTGCTCTCCCCGAGGTGCTGGGCGACTTCGAGGACAAGCCTGTTGCCATGGTTGTCGGTCTCCAGCGCATTCAGGATTTCGGGCAGGTGATCGTCGAACTGAACGTCGACAACAGCGCCGATGACCTGGGTCACTTTGCCTTTTGCATTTGCCATCTCTGGTTCTCCGGTGCTTCAGAGCGCCTCGGCGCCCGAAATGATTTCTATCAGCTCGTTGGTGATGACCGCCTGCCGGGTCCGGTTGAACTGGATCGTGAGCTTGTCGATCAT
>VXPN01000365.1:1642-4568 GCA_009839535.1 Boseongicola sp. SB0662_bin_57
CGTCGAATTCCCCGGCGTCGAAGCGGCCAAGGACGTCTGAGGCTATGTCCTGCGCGTCGGTGTAGCCGACCCGTTTCACTTCAGAGAGGTCGACATGGCCGACAAAGTGGTCTTCGTATTCGCGACGGAGCTGCTCGCGTCCCTTCTTCCCGACGGTAAGGATCTTCACCGTCTTGCCGTCATCGACAAGTTTCCTGGCCTGAGCCTTTGCAAGTCTCACGATGGAGGAGTTGAAGCCGCCGCAGAGCCCGCGCTCGGACGTCATGACGACGAGAAGCCAGGTCTGGTCCGAGCCCGTGCCCTTCAGGAGCTTCGGGCCGTCCTCGCCGATGCCGGCCGCCAATCCGGCCAGAACGGCGTCGAACCGCTCGGCGTAAGGCCGCGCGGCCGACGCGGCCTCCTCGGCGCGGCGCAGCTTCGCGGCCGCGACCATCTGCATCGCCTGCGTGATCTTCCGGGTCGATTTGACCGAGTCGATCCGCGTCTTGAGGTCCTTGAGACTTGGCATTCCTGCTGTCCTTCAGGCCGGTTCGGAGATTACGAGAAGTCGCTGGCGAATTCGTCGATTGCCGCCTTGATCCTGTCGGCGGCGTCGCCGGTGACTTTCGGGTCCTCGGCGGTGATCCAGTCGAGAAGATCCTGGTGCTTGGACCGCAGATGGTTGATCAGGCCCCTTTCGAAGCGTCCCACGTCGGCTATCTCGATCCCGTCGAGATAGCCGTTGATGCCGGAGAAGATGACGCAGACGATTTCCGCGTTGGTCAGTGGCGAGTACTGCGGCTGCTTCATGAGCTCAGTCAGTCGCGCACCACGGTTCAGGAGGCGCTGCGTTGCCGCATCGAGATCGGAGCCGAACTGCGCAAAGGCCGCCATCTCGCGGTACTGGGCAAGCTCGAGCTTCACCGAACCTGCGACCGACTTCATCGAGGCAGTCTGGGCGGAGGAGCCGACGCGTGACACCGAGAGGCCCGTGTTAACCGCCGGACGGATACCTTGGTAGAACAGGTCCGTTTCAAGGAAGATCTGGCCATCGGTGATCGAGATCACGTTGGTCGGGATGAAGGCCGACACGTCCCCGCCCTGGGTCTCGATTATGGGCAGTGCCGTCAGCGATCCGGCACCGTTGTCCTCGTTGAGCTTCGCCGAACGTTCGAGAAGCCTCGAGTGCAGGTAGAAGACGTCGCCCGGATAGGCTTCGCGTCCCGGCGGACGGCGGAGCAGAAGCGACATCTGGCGATAGGACACCGCTTGCTTGGAGAGATCGTCGTAGATGATCAGCGCATGGCGTCCGTTGTCCCGGAAATACTCCGCCATTGCCGTAGCGGCATAAGGCGCGAGGAACTGCATCGGAGCCGGGTCCGAGGCGGTGGCAGCGACGACGATCGTATAGTCGATCGCACCCGACTCCTCGAGCTTCCTGACGAGCTGCGCGACGGTCGACCGCTTTTGCCCGACCGCGACGTAGACGCAATAGAGTTTCTTGCTTTCGTCATCGCCGGCGGCGTCATTGTACGACTTCTGGTTCAGGATCGTATCCAGCGCCACGGCGGTCTTTCCGGTCTGGCGGTCGCCGATGATGAGCTCCCGCTGACCCCGGCCGATCGGGATCATGGCGTCCACCGCCTTGAGCCCCGTGGCCATGGGTTCGTGCACGGAGCGGCGCGGGATGATGCCCGGCGCCTTCACGTCTGCAACCCGGCGCTCGGCTGCCTTGATCGGGCCCTTGTCGTCAAGCGGGTTGCCGAGACCGTCAACGACGCGCCCGAGGAGCGCGTCTCCGGCCGGCACGTCCACGATAGCGTTCGTGCGCTTGACCGTGTCGCCTTCCTTGATGTCCCGGTCCGAGCCGAAGATCACGATGCCGACATTGTCGCTTTCGAGGTTGAGGGCCATCCCCATGATGCCGCCAGGGAACTCGACCATCTCGCCGGCCTGGACATTGTCGAGACCGTAGACGCGGGCAATTCCGTCCCCGACGCTGAGCACGCGCCCCACTTCGGCGACTTCGGCTTCCTGGCCGAAATTCTTGATCTGCTCCTTGAGGATTGCAGAAATTTCTGCTGCTTGGATCGTCATCTATCCGACCTCGTTCATTGTGTTCTGCAGGGCCGCAAGCCTCGATGCGATCGAGGTGTCGATCATCTTCGAACCCACCCTGACAACCAGGCCGCCGATCAGGTTTTCATCGACGGCAACGTTCATCTTCACTTCCTTGCGGACGGACGCCTTGAGCGCGGCGGCAAGCCTTGTTCTCTGCTCATCCGTGAGGGTTGTCGCAGTGCGCACCTCGGCGGTCACTTCGCCTCTCTCGTCCGCGACGAGTCGACGAAGCGCGATGACAAGCTGGGGCAACACGAAGAGACGGCGCCTTGACGCCATCAGCCCGAGTGCGTTCGTCATCGTGCCGGAAAGTTCCATGCCTGCGGCGATGGCCGCAACGGCATTTCCCTGATCGTTGCGGGAATAGATCGGCGAGCGTATCAGCCTGCGAAAATCGCCGCTTTCGGAAAGGGCCGCATCCAGCGTGTCAACATCCCGCTCAAGGCGGTCAAGCCCGTCACCGTCCTTCGCCAACTCAAAGACGGCCGTCGCGTAGCGAGCGGCAATTCCCGAAGAAATTGAGGCGGATTCCGACACTTGTCCCCTTTCCCAAGCCTGCCGCTTCCGCCGGGTTGCCGACGCAATTGGCCGTTGTCGGCGGGCACTTCCCGCAAGCAGATCAGCGGTCATGTAACAGAGGAATTTCTGTGCCGCAACAGGGTAGGCGACCCGTGCCGCAACGCAAATCTCGCCACATTCCAGTCACTTGGTCCAAGTGCGACGGAATGCAGCGTTGCAGATGCGAGACGAGTGGCAACTTCTCGCCGATTCCACCCGACCTTGCTCAGACCGGCTTGGGTCCGGGGACCGCGATTCCGTCCAGGAC
>VXPN01000078.1 GCA_009839535.1 Boseongicola sp. SB0662_bin_57
GCCTACGTCAACCTGCTGGAAAACAACCAGCGAAGCCTCTCGGTCCAGATGCTCATGGCCCTGTCCGAAAAGTACGCCATTGACTGGCGCGAGCTGGTGCAGGATCCAGGCTCCAACGTTCTGGCGGAACTGCGCAGCGTCCTTCAGGACCCGATCTTTCGCGACACGCCCGACCTCCAGGAGCTGCGGGCCGCCGTCGATCACGCTCCGGGGCTCGTCGAGAAATTTCTGCAGATCTACCGGACGCACCGGACCACGCTCGACAAGGTGCTGCGGCAGGGTCGCGAACGGATGCCGAAAAATCTCGTCTCGTCCTCTCCGGAAACGATCATCCACGATTTCTTCCGGAATCATGGAAACCACTTTCCGGAACTCGAAAGGACCGCGGAGAGGATCCGGGCCGAACAGCCCTGTGCGCCCGACGATGTCTACGCGATGCTGAAGGACCGTCTGAAGACGCGCCACGGGGTGAAGGTTCGCATCCAGACCGTCGAGGACATGAGCGAGTCCTTGCGCATTTTCGACAGGGGGAAGGCGACGGTCCTTCTTTCCCAGGCGCTCGACTATCCGAACCGGACCTTTCAGCTCGCGCATGTCCTGTGCCTTCTGGAGGCGGACCAGATCCTGGACGGGTTGGTCTCGGACAGCGGGATCACTTCCTCCACCGGGCTTGCGCGCTGCCAGGTGGAGCTCGCCAACTATTTTGCCAGCGCTTTCCTCATGCCCTATGCGGACGTTCTCGCCACCGCGCGGGCGACCAAGTACGATGTGGACCGGGTCGCGGCGGCCTTCAGCGTTTCGTTCGAGCAGGTATGTCATCGGCTGACGACGCTGCAGCGCCGGAACGCGAAAGGCGTGCCGTTCTTCTTTCTCAGGATCGACAAGGCCGGAAACGTCACCAAGCGCTTCAACTCGACCACCTTCACGCTGGCCGAATTCGGCGGAGCCTGCCCCGTCTGGAACATCCACACGTCGTTCAGGACGCCCGGCGTGATCCTGCCCCAGTTCGTGGAATTGCCCGAGGGCGAGCGGTTCTTCACGATCAGCCGCACCTCGGACCGGCCCGTGTTCAGCCGGGAGTCACAGGACCGGCGACTGGCGCTTGCGCTCGGCTGCGAGTTCCGTTTCGTCGACGAAATCGGATATGCGCAATCCTTCAACCTTGATCGAGAAGACCTGTTCAGCCAGATCGGGATCAACTGCCATCTCTGCCCGCGCCAGGCATGTTCCCAGCGCGCGCACCAGCCATTGCTGGTGGAATTGCCGATCAGCCCGGACAGGCGGGGCAACACCCGCTACGAAAGCTAGGCAGCCGCTCTTAGGTTGCCCGCAATGCGCGAGGTCACTGTCGCCACGACTTCATCCACTGCGGGATTGCCCAGGCCAAGCTGGTCGGCGATGAGCTGCACCAGCAGGTCGACCCTCTCGACATGGCGGGCGCCGCCGTCGATTGCGCGCGCTGCCGACGAGGGCTTCAGCAGGCCTTCCGCGGCCTTGGCATACTTCTCGAACGGCACTTGGCTGTCGGGCGTCGCCCCGAGCCTGACGACAAGATCGCTGACCGACCGGTAGACTTCCCGCGACGTTTCGATGTCGTCGTGCACGGCCTCCTTTATCGGACGCATCCCTGTGTCCTGCACGCAGCGATAGTTTCCGGTGAGGAGCATTGCCCATTTCGCAAGCGGCACGAAAAGCGAATCATGGGCGCGCAGCTTGACGGGAACCTCCTTGCCCTCGACACGGATGGCGTCGATGTCCGCCTCCAGCTCTTTCAGCATCTCGCAGTGTTCGGACGCCTCAAACGGGGCGGCCTTGAAGTTGGTTGGCAGGCTTACATGCAGCACGTTCGCGCCAGCATCCGGCAGGCGGAACGCCTGCGGGTCAGGGCTGCAAAGCGAAACAAGGCCGGGCACGAAATCCCGCCAACCTTCGAGCGACGTGAAGCACGCGGCAAGCCTGTCCGTTTCGAGACCCGGAATGCGCCTGAGATAAGGCATCGGCGGCATGTTCATCAGGGAAAGGCACGGCACCCTGGCCTGCGCAATTCGCATCAGAAGCGTGCGCACTTCGGCGCTGGCATATTGCGGCTCGGACATGGCGAGAACCACAAGGTCATAAGCTTCGAGACGAACCTCGCCCGGCGCCATCGCGTCGAGCGTTCCTTGCAGATCCATTGAACGGAACGGGCGATGCAGGTCCTCGCCACGCAGCTTGATTCGCACCTCCGTGCCCTTTTCGTTGATCAGTCCGGCGGTCGCCCTGCGGCACACCAGCGTCGCACCTTCGGTGCTGGGGCGATTTGCAGAGCGTTGATATCATGTCGCTTTTTCCTGTCCAACCCGCAGCGCCGGGCAGGGCCATGACGGCTTCCTGTTCCCCGTTGCAACTGAACGGGAGAACAGGACCATGGCATCAGCCATCCTCACCGACGCCCGAATCAGGGCGCTCAAACCGCGAAGAGCCGCCCGCGACATCCGCGACGGGAAGCTGAAGGGCTTCGGCGTCCGGGTGACGCCTTCGGGCGCAAGGCGCTTCTTCATTCACTGCCAGCACGAGGGCCGACGCATCTGGAAGATCGTCGGCAACGCCGACGAGATCGGCGCAGGCGAGGCCCGCGCACGGGCGGCCGCGATGCTGGCCGCGATCAGGCAGGACGCGCCCTTGCCGGCCTTGCCGGAAGAGACGGTCTTCGAGGCCGTGGCGGAGGCGACCTTCCGCAGGCACGAGCGTATCTGGAAGCCCCTCACGATGAAGGTGAACCGCGGGTATCTGAAGAAGCAGCTGCTTCCGCGCTTCGCCGGACGCCAGGTCGCCGACATCAGCCGGGAGGACGTCGTGAAGTGGTTCGCGTCGCTGCGGGCCGTGCCCGTCGCGGCAGACAGGTCGATGCCAGTGCTGTCGGTCATCATGCGGGAATCCGAGCGCATGGGCTTCCGGGAGGAAGGGTCCAATCCCTGCCTCGGAATCCGGCGCTACCGGCGCAAGGGCCGCGAGCGCTTCCTGTCCGACGCGGAGATACGCGCCCTCGGGGCCTGTCTCAGGACAAGGGAGGAGGACCAGCCTCTTGCCGTCGCGGCGATCCGGCTTCTCCTCCTGACGGGCTGCCGCTGCTCGGAAGTCCTGACGCTCCGCTGGTCCGACCTTCGCGAGGGCGCGCTGTTCCTTCGCGACAGCAAGACCGGGCCAAGAACCGTATGGCTGTCGCAGGTCGCGCTGGCGGTGCTCGAAGGCATCGGACGGACCTCGCCCTGGGTGTTTCCGGGACGGAAAGCCGGCAGGCCGCTGAGTGGCGGGTGGCTGGCGACGGCCTGGCACGATGTCCGCGCGGAGGCGGGCCTTGGCGACGTCCGCCTTCACGACTTGCGCCATGCCTATGCCTCGTTCGCCCTGAAGGGCGGCGAGAGCGTCCTTGCCATCGGCCGCCTGCTTGGCCACCGCTCTGCGGAAACCACTCTCAAGTACACGCATCACGCCGACTCGATGGCGGCCGAGGCCGCCGCGACCATCGGCGCTGCACTGATGGAGGGCTGACTGATGGCGGCACGGAAACGGGTCCGCCTCACCGACGCGGGAATCGCCCGCCTCAAGCCGCAGGCACGGGAGTTCACCGTCTGGGACAGCCGCGTCCCCGGCCTTGGGGTGCGGGTGCGTCCCAACGGCGGCATGAGCTACGTCCTCATACGGACGGTCGAAGGACTCACCAGGCGCGTCTCTCTCGGCCCCACCGCCTTGAGGGGCGTCGACGACATCCGGCGCGAATGCCTGGCGAGACAGGCCGATGCCGCAGTCGCGGGGCCGTCCGAACCGGCGCGGGATCCCCCGACGTTCGGGGACTTCGTCGAACGCGAGTGGCGGGCGGCGCACCTGAAGCGCTGCAAGCCGTCGACGATCAAGGCGGACGGGTCCGTGCTCAGGACGCAGCTCCTGCCCGCCTTCGGCGCGACGCGGCTGGACCGGATCACGCGGGCCGGGATCGAGCGATGGTTCGACGACTACAGCCGGACGGCTCCGGGCGGCGCGAACCGGGCGCTCGACGTGCTCCGCCAGATCCTGAACTTCGGGATCGCGTGCGGCCACGCCGGCACTAACCCGGCGAGCGGCGTCAGGAAGAACCGGCGACCGGAGATGACGCGGTTCCTGTCCCGCGACGAGGTCCGGCGGCTGCACGGGGCCCTCGACGCGGCGTCCCGGCACGGCCCGTCGCAGCGCCGGCAGGCCGACGTGATAAGGCTTCTCCTCCTGACGGGCTGTCGCAAGGGGGAAGTCACGAACCTCCGCTGGTCCGAAGTGGACGGCGACATGCTGGCGCTCGCCGACAGCAAGACCGGCCCGAGGACGGTGCATCTCAACCCGCAGGCCCGCGCGGTCCTCGACCGCCAGCAGCGCGGGGAAAGCCCCTGGGTGTTTCCCTCGCCAGTCCGGCCAGACCGGCCGTGCAGCGACGAAGTGAGCCTGTGGCGCACCGTCCGGCGGGAAGCCGGAATCGAGGACGTGCGTCTCCATGACCTTCGGCACAACTATGCCTCGTGGGCCGTCATGAACGGCGTGCCCGTGCCGGTGGTCTCCC
>VXPN01000419.1 GCA_009839535.1 Boseongicola sp. SB0662_bin_57
CTCGGGCACACCGGGGGCACCTTGGACAAGCTTGAGGCGATCCCGGGTGTTTCGACGGAGATCGACGAGGCCGGGTTTCGGAAGATTGTCGAGGAGACCGGCACAGCGATCGTGGCAGCCTCCAACCGGACCGCGCCCGCGGACAGGCGGCTCTATGCGGTGCGCGACATCACCGGAACGGTCGAAAGCATTGATCTCATCGTGGCCTCGATCCTCTCGAAGAAGCTTGCGGCAGGGCTGGGCGCGCTGGTTCTCGACGTGAAATGCGGATCCGGCGCGTTCATGACTGGAATGGAGGAGGCGAAGGCGCTCGCGAATTCGCTGGTGGAGACGGCCAATGGTGCAGGATGTCCGACGGTTGCATTGATAACGGACATGAATCAGCCGCTGGCGCCCTCTGCCGGAAATGCCCTTGAAGTCGCCGAAGTGATGCGCGCACTGACCGGAGCCGTTGACGCGCGGTGGGTCGATCTCGCCTTGACGCTTGGTTCCGAGCTGCTCGTCATGGCTGGCGTCGAGGAGACGTCCGGAGTCGCAAGGGACAGATTGCGCGGGGCACTTCGGTCGGGCGAGGCGGCAGCCAGGTTCGATGCGATGGTGGCCGCGCTTGGAGGCCCGGCGGAATTCAGCGCAAGATGGCAGTCGTGCCTGCCGGCCGCCAATGTCGTTCGCGAAGTGGCTGCGCCAGTGGCTGGCCAGGTTGCCGCGATTGACGGACACGTGATCGGCATGGCGGTCGTGCGCCTCGGGGGCGGGCGCATGCGTGACGGCGACCGCATCGATCCCTCCGTGGGATTCTCGGACGTCCTGCCGCTTGGCGCCGAGGTGGCCAAGGGCGATCCGCTTGCCAGGCTGCACGCTGCGGATGACGCGGCTGCGGATGCCGCAGAGAGGGCGTTCCTCTCTGCAGTCAGCATCGGCGTGGCGGACGACGCGGGTCCTCTGGTCATGGGGCGGATTGGCTGATGCCGCGTGCCTTCCTGATTGTGATGGACAGTGTCGGAGCCGGAGGCGCGCCAGACGCGGATGGCTATTTCAACGGGGCGGTTCCCGATACCGGGGCCAACACGCTTGGTCACATAGCGGAGGCCTGCGCCGCAGGACTTGCCGAAGAAGGGCGAACAGGCCCGCTCAACATGCCGACTCTCGGGACCCTTGGACTCGGCGAGGCGGTCAGGCTGGCTTCAGGTGCCGACATGCCCGGGTTCGCGACCGAGCCGGCCGGCCTTTGGGGAGCCGCGACCGAAGTCTCGCGGGGGAAGGACACGCCGTCGGGTCACTGGGAGCTTGCGGGAACGCCTGTGCCATGGGACTGGCACTGCTTTCCGAACGCAATTCCGGCCTTTCCGGCCGAGATCATGACCGAGGTGGCCCGACTTGCCGGCACCGAGGGCACGCTGGGAAACTGCCACGCCTCTGGCACCGAGATCATCGAGCGCCTGGGCGAAGAGCACCTGCGGACAGGATGGCCGATTTGCTACACGTCCGTTGACAGCGTCTTCCAGATTGCCGCGCATGAGGAGCGCTTTGGCCTCGATCGCCTGTTGAATCTCTGCAAGGCGCTGGCGATCTTGCTGCACGAGATGCGCGTGGGTCGCGTGATCGCTCGCCCCTTTGCCGGTGCCAGCGGCGCGTTCGAAAGAACCCGGAACCGGCGCGACTTTGCGATCCCGCCGCCGGCGCCGACGCTCTGCGATTGGGTCACCAAGGCGGGTGGCAGGGTCCACGCCATCGGCAAGATCGGAGACATTTTCTCCATGCAGGGAATTCATGACGTTGCTCGAGGCACGGATGCCGAACTCATGGAGCATCTTGTCCGTCTGGCCGTCGATGCCGAGGACGGAAGCCTGACCTTTGCAAATTTCGTCGAATTCGATTCGGTCTATGGCCATCGTCGCGATGCCACGGGCTACGCCCGTGCGCTGGAGTGGTTCGATGCGCAACTGCCGCGCGTGCTGGAAAGGCTTGGGAAAGGCGACTTGGTCCTGTTTGCTGCGGATCATGGCAACGACCCGACCTGGCGCGGAACCGATCACACTAGGGAGCGCGTCCCAGTCATCGGTCATGGCGTTGGCCCGCGTGCGATCGGGCACGTGGGATTTGCAGATCTGGCCGTTTCGATCGCGGCACATCTTGGCGTGCCGGCGAGCGGGCCGGGCCGAAGCTTTCTTTGAACAGGCAAGGGGATCACCATGCCAGAGCACCTGACCGTAGTCGAGCACCCGCTCGTCCAGCACAAACTGACGCTCATGAGGGATGCCGACACCCCGACCGGGCTGTTTCGGCAGCTGCTGCGCGAAATCAGCACGCTCCTGGCCTACGAGGTCACGCGAGACCTTCCGGTGACGACCCGGCGGGTGCACACTCCGCTGGAATCCATGGACGCACCCGTCCTTGATGGCCGAAAGCTTGCATTGGTATCGATCCTGCGGGCAGGCAACGGCCTTCTTGACGGCATGCTTGACTTGATGCCGTCGGCACGGGTCGGGTTCGTGGGGCTCTATCGTGACGAAGAGACGCTGGAACCGGTTCAGTACTACTGCAAGCTGCCTGAAGCGCTCCCGGAGCGGCGGGTCATCGTGGTGGATCCCATGCTTGCGACGGGGAACAGCTCGGCTGCGGCAATCGCGCTCGTCAAGGGTGCGGGCGCGGTCGATATCCGGTTCCTTTGCCTGTTGGCGGCGCCTGAAGGCGTTCGGCGCATGGCGGACGCGCATCCGGACGTGCCTGTCGTGACCGCGGCGGTGGACGAGCGATTGAACGAAATGGGCTACATTGTCCCCGGACTCGGCGATGCCGGAGATCGCATGTACGGAACCCGGTAGCTGCGCATCTTCGCATTCCGCACTTTCCGAAGGGCAGGTCCCTTGTGCCGCGCGCCTGCGGGAGCGCTCCAGGGTGCAGCCCGGCGTTCGTCCGGGCCGGCGGGCTCATTCCTCGCAAATTCCTTGAAGCGCTATCCAGTGCCCGTCATCCAGGATGGGGAGCGTTGCAGGAGCAACCGCCGCTGCGACCGTCGCCGTTGACTGGTCCGGAGCGTCATCCAAGTTGGCGCTGTCCCTGATGGTCATGCCGACGGCGGTGACGCGGTCCTTCAGGACGTCGGTCGGCACCGGTGACGGGACGGTCGTGACGACATGCTCCGCCATTCGCGCCACGGCTTCGTCCGGCACTGTTCCTTGGGTGAGCAGGACAAGCACGGCCTTGATCCCTGCCACGTGCAGCAGCCGGGCGACCGGGTCGCTGTAGCCGCGACGGATGTCTTCGGCCAGGACATGGACTGCCAGAATTTCAGGTGTTTCCATCTCCTTGAGCAGCTTGTGCGCAAGCAGGATGGTGCCGCCCGGCAAGTGCGCGGATTCGGGCAACGTGGAAGGCAAGACCACGAGTCGCACGGCCCTGACGCCGAACAGCCGGTCTTGAAGATGCTCAAGAGCGCGAATTCCGGACGGCGCGTCGCACGGCGGGCCTGTCATCCGGTCCATTTCCGAAAGAAGCGACGTGCCGATGGACGCGCGCGCCACGTCTGGCAGCAGCGATGCGGTGTGACGCGCGATCGCGCCCGGCAGCCAGAGCGCCGCACCGCCCAGAACGGCAATCAAGAGTCCGATGGCGAAGAACCGGCGCACGCGCCCTGAACGTCCCTGGCGCCGCCGAACGGACTCGAGCACCCTTTCTACCGCCTCGACGAAGGCGTCCTCGGCGAGTTCAAGCGTTTCGCTGGCATCTCCTTCCGGACAGTAGAGAGCGGGCATGTGGCCTGGATTCATGCGTTCCATCGCCGGCAGCGACCAATGCGTCAGGGTGATTTCAGTCGGAGTCGAGATCGTGATGGTCGTCTTGCCAACGGACACGATCACGTCGCGGCGCTGCTCGCCTGGACTGCGGCGCCAGATGCCTTCCGCCTCAAGCCGCTGGTACTTCGCCAATACGGTCACGTTCCCGCCGCCCTTGCTGCCCGCTTCCGCGCACCATAGCGATGCAGTGCGCTCGTCTCAATCTCGTCCGTGCTTGCCTTGAAGGACGTGAAGGCTTAGCACGGGAGCGCATCGAGAGCGTGCTGCGCAATGAATGACGACCCCAGAACCCTTGTCTCGACGGGCTGGCTGGCCCGGCATCTTGATGATCCGGACATCAGGATTCTTGATGCATCATGGTATCTGCCCGACATGAAGCGCGATGCACGTGCCGAATACGATCATGGCCATGTTCCGGGTGCGCGCTTCTTTGACATTGATGAAATCAGCGATCACCGGTCCGGGCTGCCGCACATGGCTCCCCAGCCGGAGAAGTTCATCAGCAGGATGCGTGCGATGGGCGTCGGCGACGGGCACCAGGTCGTTGTCTATGACGGTGCAGGGCTGTTTTCCGCGGCGCGCGTGTGGTGGCTGTTCCGTCTCATGGGCAAGTCGGACATCGCCGTTCTGGATGGCGGGTTCCCCAAATGGACAGCGGAAGGCCGGCAAGTCGAGGATGTGCCGCCGATCATGCGCGACAGGCATATCACGGTCAGCCGCCAGAACCAGCTCGTGAAGGACGTCACCCAGGTCGC
>VXPN01000149.1 GCA_009839535.1 Boseongicola sp. SB0662_bin_57
AGTCGTTCGCAAGGACTCTGACGCTGCCGCCGGCGATTCCGCAATCGGCATTGGCCGCAGTCGCGACGCCGATGGTGACGGCTGCTCCGGCCGCCATTGTCTTGATCATGTTCATTGGATTTTCTCCTCCCCAGAAGTTTCCCGCGAGTTAAAGCACGGTCCGCCGCACTTGACAACGCATTCGTGATCCGGCGGAGACGGGGCGACCGGGCCGGAACCCGATCAGGGCACGGCTGGGCCATGCCTGCATGGGGTCCGTCCTCTGTCCGCGTGCAACTATGTGCAAACTCGGCAGACATCAGGGACTACGGACCCCATGCAGCACTATCTCGCGGCATGTCCGCGGCCAAGAAGCGGAACTCTGCGTACGCAATCGGCCCATGCCTCAGGCGTCGGCACTTTCTGTTGCAGCGTCGCTGTCCGGGTGATTGCTGCGCCCGTCTCAACTGCGCATTCGCGCCGACGTCCAGGATTGGAAGCGGTTTTCGCGGTCAACCTGCCTTGATCGGTTAGGGGTGCGTCTTGGTCAAATTCTGCGCATAGTGCCCTCGTGCGAGAGGATTGCACATTGATTGAATCTCCATGGCACAAACGCGGAGATTCCAGCGCCGAGTTGCTACCGATCCAATTGAACCTTGCTTTGGCCGCAATTGGTTCCACGTTCGCAATCTCGCATCCAGGCTGAGCTCACTTGGCTTGAAATTGCACTCGACCGCCTCGGATGGTTGCAAGGAATCCGTTCCCGGCTCGTGGTTCCGAGAGAGCCGTCCGCTTGAATACCGGGACACATGTCCCATCGGGTTTCCGGGCAGAGGCCGTCAGGAAGCCATCGTGACCTCGTGCCACGGCTTCGTGAGCGAGGCTCTGACAATAGGGGTATCCTGCACTCGTGTTGCTTGTCAGATCGGCGTGTTCACTTTCCTTCCCAAGCAGGTTCACCGTGATCCCGTCATAGCGGCACGCAATGACGCGGTAAGCTCGGGGATCCGGATCCTCGACCAGATCCTTGGCTTGCTCGCGCAGGTGGTATGCGATCTCCTTCTTGCATGTGTCTTCCTCAAGAGCCGAATAATACACGGCGAACGATCCATCTCCGAAGCGGCCTTCACGATACGGCGGGTTCGTGTCGAGACGGGGCCGGAACGCGTCATCAAGAACTTCTTCAAGGGTGCTCGGTGTCTTTGCCGAGATGATGGGAAGCACATCATCAAGGTCTTCCGGTCTTGCCCCGCGGCGGAGCAGAATGGTTCTCGCCGACTCACCTTGGTCTGGCACAGAAACAAGCCGCTGGACTGCTGCGCGTTCTTGCGCGATCGGACAGTCATCCAGCACTGGTCAGAGGCCTCGTTCGCGTTCGACCATCCCGTTGACGATGATCAGGGCGGTCATGTCCCCGTCGAGCATACGGTCCAGCGGCGACCGTCCGCCGAAAGCGGCTCTTTCGTGTCGCAACCACCGCTTCTCGGCGGCAATGTTCTCCCCATACAGGATAGCGAGTCCGACGCTGATCGCTATGACATAGCCGGCCCTGTCCGTGGCATCGCGGGAAAGAGTCCGAACGCGACCCCGCAGCACCTGTATGCCGATGCTGTCCCCGGGCTGATAGCCTAGGAGAGTCAGCTGTTGATCCGTTTCCAGGCCCCAGCGCCTGCATGTATCGACGAAGACCTTGGGGACACCACGTGGTTCGCAGGATTCCGGCGGGCCTTGGGAAACCGCGCGTCCGGCCAGGGGCCAGTTGCCTTTCATCGATCTGGTATCGACCAGGCCCAAATTGGATCTCGTGGAACGTCCACCAAAACTCGAATGACGCAATTCTTCGGTTTGGCGGGCATGGGGATGGTTTTGGAAGCTCCGCACAATGGCCTGGTGCCGACTCCCATTCGCAACCAACCCAAGGGGCTCTTCGGTTAAGTTACGCAGTGCCAACTTACCACTCCAGATCCAGAACGCCCATGCAGCCTTCCCGAACGGAGACCAGGCGATCGAACCAATGCTGAAATTCCTCTCCGTCATCCACACTGGAGAAGTCCATGTTGAAGTCCGCGAACAGTCCGTTTGCCAGGATACGGCTTTGTTCCAGGGTGCAATAGGCGCGCCACGTGCCGTCGGCGGCGGAAACGCCGAACCGGGCACCAGGCAGAAGCACTGTTCCCACGTCTCCAAATGCACTGTTCGGCGACTCGATCGCGTATCGGGCCAGATAGTCAGTGACCACGACTTCGTCGGGGATTGCGCCGTGACCGGACACACCGGCTTGAACCGATGCAAATTTATGGTCCGGGAACGATTGCCTGAACGAAGAGACAATCTTTCCCACGATGTTCAGGACCGTCTCCGAGTCTTCAGGCACCAAGTTCGGAAACTCCATGGACAGCCTGTCCGCGTTCAGGGCTACGTTGTTTGGGCCACCGAATATATTGTAACGGGCCACGACCTCGCCCAGATTATTGCTGGCAAAGACGCTGAAGTCACCGGCGCCCATGGCAATATCGTCGGAGAGCGCGTCGTGAACCATCGCGAAGAATTTCGGCGCAACACCTTGCCAGTCGAAAAAGACTGGCGACAAGTTGATGTTCACGCGCCCGAAAATCCGCTGAGATGTCACTTTCAGCATTGATGTTGTCCCCACTTCCAGTGCGAAGTGCACCATCGACCGTTTCGAGAGCGAGGGCACCATGAACCCGCTTTCAATGAGGACATAGCAATAATTCTTGTGCCGTGCCAGAAAATGCGATCCTGAGCTGGAACATAAGGTGGCGAACTGCCGGATTTGGGAAGTCGCGCAACCGCATGGGACCGCCCGCTGCCGCTGACAGTCCTGGGCTGGCTCGTCCGCACCAACCGGAATGTGCATTGCATCCAGTCGGTTCGGTCCTTGCGCCGGAGTTCATCTGGATCGAACTGCCGTTGCCGAACGGCCCGTCCGTCCTGAGATGGGGGATTCAGCATCATGTGGAGTGGTGCCATACCTACGCTTCCTCTTCATGCAAGGCGGGCAGGGCAGGGCAGGGCAGAAAGATCATTCCCCGATGAATGTCCGCAGGCGCGACACGCGCTCGGAAATCCCGGGCATTCTCCGTTACCGGCACCAGGTCACCCTGAATGCACCTGGCAAGGACTGTATGGTCAGCCTGGCCCAAGCCACCCTGATTGCGCGGATGTACAACATGGTGGCCGGCCTCGGCACTCAGTTCATTGGCCAGTCGCGGTGACAGGCACTCATCCAGGAAGAGCCTCATGCATGAATTTCATGAAGCCTTGCGCCAAGGCTTGCCAGCAGTCGGCCTGCCGGGAGGCGGGTGCGAACGCGCATAGATCAGCGCGGCTTCAAACGCCTCCTCGGTGACATGCGGATAGTCCTCCATCAATTCGCTCAGGGTCTCGCTGCCATCCATGCGTCCCAGGACAGATTGGCAGGAAATCCGCGTCCCCTTGATGATCGGTTCTCCTCCGCAAGTCTCCGGATCAATGTCCAGATAACGGCCACGCGTATCGAGATAGCTGCGCGTGCGCTTCAGGCATCGGACGCAAGCGGGTCCAGATCGAGCGAGAGCCCAGGGGAGAGTTCCACGGTCCCGAAGGGCACGCATGCCTTGTCACGCAAGCGTTTCCAGACAAGCCGTTTCGTCTTCATTTCCAGTTTGACGCCCACAATTGACTGCATCGCCTTGGTATACGCGACCGCATGCGGCGGGACATGTGCCGCATTGGTTCCACGCATCCAAAGATGCGAGGTCCGTTCAGGGGCGATGCCCTCCTCGCAGTCTTTCTCGATACGACGCCTGGGCACGCCGGCCAGGATTGCGGCTTCCCGGATGGTCAGTTCTTCTGGAACTTGTTCGGCCATAATTCTTCCCTTGTAAGGGAAGGTCAAATGCATGCAGTCAAGGTGTCAAGTCTTCGAGGACTGGCAGTGTGCGGTCGAATTCGGGTCGTGGTCACGATTCGCAATCGTCGCCGTACCGTTGCGCCTTGTCTGACATCGACCTGGGGCGTGAGCGAGTCGCACATCCGAGGAGGCATTGGAAAAGAAGCGTGGAACATGGTGCAGAGCGACGGGATTCACCGGCTGCCGGAATGCAGTGGCAAGCTGCGCAAACCGCGTTCGGCGGATTGACCGGTCTGGGCAACGTCCGCCACGTTGGGTTGTCGGGTTCGGCACTTGACAAGTTGCTCATGACCCGTGTTCGGTCGGCCGTGCGTGCGACGAGCCTCGAATTCCCTGCGACGCATTCACGATGGCGGGGCGGCGGCATGCTCGAACGGTTTGGGCGCTTTGGCTCAGATCATGACTCGCAGACAAGCGATGCCTTCGGCAAGGGGAACGGCGACATGTCCAGACCAGTGATCATCACCTGCGCGCCGACTGGCGGCATCCACACACCCACCATGTCCGAACACTTGCCGGTGACGCCCGCCGAAATCGCGCGCGCAAGCATCGATGCGGCCGAGGCCGGGGCATCGATCATCCACCTCCATGCGCGCGACCCCGAGACCGGCAAGCCCGACCCGCGTCCGGAGACGTTTCGGCAGTTCCTGC
>VXPN01000403.1 GCA_009839535.1 Boseongicola sp. SB0662_bin_57
AATGAATGCAGGGTTGGCGCCTTTTTGAAGCGTCACGGCGACTGGCGGCAATTTGGTTCCGAGCGCTTTACCCCTCTTGACGGAGGAGACGGGTTTTTCCTTGCCTTGCTTGACCGCATCGGTGAGCGCCAAGGCGCAGGTCTTGGGACGTGAATGGCAGTGATCGGGCAGTTGGCGGCGCCTTGGAGCATGTCCGCGTGCGACCGATTTGCGGACCAGCCAAAATATCCCTTGCAATGTTCCGCTTTTGATCTCATAAGGTCGTGAAGGAACATAATGCAAACTCAAGCATCGTTGCCGCCGACCGGCGAAGATGAAATAAAGGAGGCAAGAGCAATGGCCACGGCAGAACTTCTCGACATGACATCCAGAAAACAAGGCGAAAGGCAAAAGGCGCTCGATTCGGCGCTGGCGCAGATCGAACGCCAGTTCGGCAAGGGTTCGATCATGAAGCTTGGCGGCGACAACGAGATGCCCGAGATCGAGGCGACATCGACCGGATCACTGGGTCTTGACATTGCGTTGGGGATCGGGGGGCTTCCCAAGGGACGGGTTGTCGAGATCTATGGTCCTGAATCTTCCGGCAAGACCACGCTTACGCTGCATTGCGTGGCTGAAGAGCAGAAGAAGGGTGGCGTCTGCGCCTTTGTCGACGCAGAGCATGCCCTGGACCCGCAATATGCCAAGAAGCTTGGCGTCAATCTGGACGAGTTGCTGATTTCGCAGCCGGACACGGGCGAACAGGCACTCGAGATCACCGATACGCTGGTGCGCTCCGGCGCCGTCAGCATGGTGATCGTCGACTCGGTCGCGGCACTCACGCCGAGATCGGAGCTTGAAGGCGACATGGGCGATTCTTCGGTGGGCGTTCATGCCCGCCTGATGAGCCAGGCGATGCGGAAGCTGACCAGTTCGATCGCCCGTTCGAACTGCATGGTGATCTTCATCAACCAGATTCGCATGAAGATCGGTGTCATGTTCGGCTCGCCCGAAACCACCACGGGTGGCAACGCGCTGAAGTTCTATGCCAGCGTTCGCCTGGACATCCGCCGGATTGGCGCAATCAAGGACCGCGACGAGGTCGTTGGCAACACCACGCGCGTCAAGGTCGTCAAGAACAAGGTCGCGCCGCCGTTCAAGCAGGTGGAATTCGACATCATGTACGGGGAAGGCATCTCCAAGACGGGCGAGCTCATCGACCTCGGCGTCAAGGCCGGGGTGGTCGAGAAGTCCGGATCCTGGTTTTCCTACGGAGACGAACGGATCGGCCAGGGCCGGGAGAACGCCAAGGCATTCCTGAAGGAAAATGCCGACATCGCGCTTGAGATAGAAGGCAAGATCCGGGCTGCACATGGCGTCGAGGTCGATGCTGAGATGGACGAAGGCGAGGGGCCAGACGAAGTGGCTCTCGAAGCGTAGCCGGCAGCAGGGACGGGTAAGGAGTGCGAAAATGTCGGTTGAAGCGATTGCGGCAACGGCCTTGGAAAGATACGCCACCGCAGCATCCTTAGCCGTTCAGCAATGAGATTCATACAGCGATGAGATCCTGTGACACTCTTTGGTCGGGTTCAGAGGACGCCATAAAGTTGGGAAGGAAGGCACAATGAACCAGATGGAAGCTGTGGTTTCTGGCAGGGTCGGAAAGAGAATCATGATTCGGGACTCGGTGTCGTGAGCGCGGCACTGGAAGCCGTGCTGACTCCTGAATTGCGTTCGGTACGGTCCGCCGACTTCCAGACATTGATCCCGAAACTTGCCAAGTGTCGAACCACGTCAGCTGGCATTCAGCTTCTGACAAGAAAGGTCGAGACCGAACATGACATCGTCCTCGGTGATGCGAGAACAGCGAAATTGGAGCCGCAATCGGTTCACCTCGTTGTCACGTCTCCGCCGTACTGGACGCTGAAGGAATATCCTAGGCGCAAAGGTCAGATCGGTCGTCTTGCAGATTACAGCGAGTTTCTTGAAAGCTTGACGGATGTCTGGAGGAACTGCTTTGACGCGCTTGTTCCGGGCGGTCGTCTTGTCTGCGTCATCGGTGACGTGTGCCTTTCGCGCCGGGAAAACAAAGGTCGGCACACCGTGGTGCCGCTCCATGCGTCAGTTCAGAATCACTGCACGGAAATCGGCTTTGACAACCTTGCGCCGATTATTTGGCACAAGATCAGCAACTTGAAGACCGAAGTTTCAAACGGAAATGGATCGTATCTTGGCAAGCCCTACGAGCCGAACGGGGTTGTCAAGAATGACATTGAGTTCATCTTGATGCTCCGGAAGCCAGGTGGTTACCGCCGCCCGAGTCCAGCCGCTCGCCTTCTGAGCCTGATCGCCGCGGAAGACCATGACCGATGGTTTCGACAGATCTGGAATGACATTCCTGGTGCCTCGACAAAGCAGCATCCGGCCCCGTTTCCGGTGGAACTGGCGGAGCGTCTTGTCCGAATGTTCAGCTTTGTCGGAGATACTGTGCTGGATCCGTTTGCTGGCACGGCCTCCACGCAGGTCGCGGCGCGGAACACGGGACGGAACAGCCTCGGAATCGAAATCGAGCCGGCATATCGGGACCTGGCACTGAAGCGGCTGGGCCAATGATCACGCTACAGGACGCTGTTGACGATCTCTATCGCCTGACCGTCATTGAGAAGCGCCGCACGTCGACAAGGCGCTTGGACGTACTCGCCGACTACTGCGTACAGGAATTGTCGAACCGCGGCCTCTCAGGTGCGACCAAGGAAGTCCGGATTCCAGGAATCGGCAGGACCAAGAGCTGGGATGTTGCGTGGCCCGAATGTGGCAAGATCAAATTTGGAATCAGCCTGAAATCACTTCTGAAGAACATCGCTGGAACCGTTCCCAACCGGGCCGATGACCTGATGGGGGAAATGGCGAATGTGCAGCTTTGGTCGCCGGAAATTGTGACAGGGTACGTTGCGGTCTTTGACGTGTCAGCAAGCAAGATCCGGAGTGACGGTACACGGTGGGTCGACTTTTTCCGGTCCACGATTGAACGCCTCTCTGGTCGTGATGCACCCGCCTGGGCTGCCGGAATGGTGGAAGCGTCCGCGATTGTCGAAGTCGACTTTTCAAGCCGCCCGATGATTGCAAGATCACCGGATATGTCCAGTTTCTTTGATGAATTGAGAACCCGTGTTGTCGAGCGCAATCCCGAAATCCAGCGGAGGAAGCAGCCATGACCGATTCCGGGAAGTGGCATGGTGCTGATGTGCTGGACCCGCGTTTCGCCTGAAATGGTGGCTTGCGCGTCCTTGTGGCGGGCGGATCAGCATCCACGGAGGGCCTGACCTTGTTGCCGAGCCAGGCACGTTGCCGGGAATGGAGATCTTCGACGAGGCACATGAGCCCCTGAACGTTTCTGTCCGGTGGACAGTCTGGACGGTGACGGATAGTCAGGCGCAACATGCCGATTTCGGATGCCGCCCATGACCAGCCTGAACGACATACGCTCGACCTTTCTCGAATATTTTGAGCAAAACGGCCACGAGGTCGTCGAGAGCTCGCCGCTTGTTCCACGCAATGACCCGACATTGATGTTCGTCAATTCGGGCATGGTCCAGTTCAAGAACCTGTTCACGGGACTGGAAACCCGCGAATACTCCCGAGCCGCAACCTCCCAGAAATGCGTCCGTGCCGGCGGCAAGCACAATGACCTCGACAATGTCGGCTACACCGCTCGGCACCATACGTTCTTCGAGATGCTCGGGAACTTTTCCTTTGGAGACTACTTCAAGGACGAAGCCATTTCACTCGCATGGAACCTGCTGACGGGCGATTTCGGGATCGACAGGAAGCGCCTCTTGGTCACCGTCTACCATACGGACAACGAAGCGGCTGGCATCTGGCAGAAAATGGGTCTGCCGGAGGACCGGATCATCAGGATCGAGACTGACGACAACTTTTGGCAAATGGGGCCCACCGGGCCCTGCGGTCCCTGCACCGAGATATTCTTCGATCACGGCGATCACATCTGGGGAGGGCCACCGGGGTCGCCGGAAGAGGACGGCGATCGCTTCATCGAGATCTGGAACATTGTCTTCATGCAAAACGAGCGGTTCGAAGACGGAACGATGCGTGAGCTCGAGATGCAGTCGATCGATACGGGCATGGGTCTCGAACGAATCGGGGCGCTTCTGCAGGGCAAGCACGACAACTACGATACCGACACGATGCGTGCCCTGATCGAGGCCAGCGCCAATGCCACGAATTCCGATGCCGATGGACCGGAGAACGTGCATCACAGGGTCGTGGCGGACCACCTCCGTTCGACATCGTTCCTGATTGCCGATGGCGTCATGCCGTCAAACGAGGGAAGGGGCTACGTCCTTCGCCGGATCATGCGGCGCGCCATGCGGCACGCACGCATGGCCGGTGCAACGGACCCGGTGATGCACCGCCTCGTGCCCGCTCTCGTGACCGAAATGGCTCAGGCCTATCCGGCGCTTGCCCGTGCGCAGTCCTTGATAGAGGAAACGCTGAAGAACGAGGAAATCCGCTTCCTGAAGACGCTTGATCG
>VXPN01000023.1 GCA_009839535.1 Boseongicola sp. SB0662_bin_57
TTTATTTGTGGTGGTTTTGTTGTTGAGTATATCATACTGTGTTTACCTTGGTGGTGTGTGGGTTTTCCGGATTACTCGTGCCTATCGCGCTCGAAAGGGTGCGGGTCGACCCGGCACTCGCGTCCGGAAGTTTTGTCACGACGGTCACCGACGTGGTCGGCTTCTTCACGTTCCTTGGCCTGGCATCCCTGGTGCTCCTGTGACCGTCACGGACCTGAAGGCCAAAATGCGCAAGGCAGCGTCGCGCCGTCGCGCAACGACGGACTCAAGCGTTGCGAACGCCGCGTGTGAGCATCTGGTTGTCGCGGTTCGGGAGGCGACGGGGTCTACGGTCTCGGCCTACTGGCCGATCCGCACCGAAATCGACCCCCGGCCAGCAATGCATGCACTTGCCGGATCGCACGAACTTTGCCTTCCCGTGGTGCAGCGCAAGGATCAAGCCTTGAAGTTTCGGCGGTGGATGCCCGGTACAGCGTTGGTCGAGGGCGCCTTTGGGGCTGCCATTCCGCGGGACCGGATCGAACTTGTGCCATCCATCCTGATCGTGCCGCTGCTCGCTTTCGACAGAAGGGGCGGCCGCCTCGGCTATGGTGGTGGCCATTACGACAGGACGTTGGAGGCATTGCGTTCGCGTGACAACGTGACCGCCATCGGGTTTGCCTACGACATCCAGGAATGTCGCGATGTGCCCCGCGAACCGACCGACCAGCTTCTCGATCTGGTCGTCACGGAGTCAGGGATCAAGCGGTTCGCGTGAAGCGTGGTTCACAATCATGACGGATCATTGCAGTCTGCGTGGCCGGTAACGATCGCGCCAGTCAACGCGTCCACAGGTGCGATCCCGCAGACATGGGATTGACCGGTTCGGCCGATTGTCCCGGCACCACTTGCGGTCAAGGAGGCATCGACGTCTTGCCTTGACGGATTCATCAAACTAGAGGCAAGGGCATGAAAATCCTCTATCTTGGCGACGTGATGGGGCGGTCCGGACGGACGGCGGTTGTCGAGCGGCTTGGCGGCTTGCGGGCGCGCCTGCAAGCGGACTTCGTGGTGGTCAATTGCGAAAACGCAACCTCCGGCGTGGGAGCGTCTCCGGAGCATGCGGCCTCCCTGCTCGAGGCAGGCGCCGACGTGCTGACATTGGGCGATCATGCGTTCGACCAGCGGGAAATGCTGTCGGGAATCGAGCGCGAGCCCCGCATTCTCCGGCCCCTGAACTTTTCGACAGTCGCACCGGGCGCGGGCGCAAAGGTGTTTGACGCCGGCAGGGGCCGCAAGGTGCTGGTTGCCCAGGTTCTCGGCCAGGTCTTCATGAACCGCCCCTACGACAATCCGTTCTCGGCCATTGACGAGATCCTGAACAGGTTTCCGCTTGGCGGCGCCGTTCACGCGAGCCTCGTCGACATTCATTGCGAGGCCACGTCAGAGAAGATGGCGATGGGCCACTTTTGTGACGGACGTGCCAGTGCCGTCATCGGTTCGCACACGCATGTGCCGACGGGCGACACGATGATCCTGCCTGGCGGCACGGCCTACATGACGGATGCCGGAATGTGCGGCGACTACGATTCCGTGATCGGCATGGGCAAGGAAGAGCCGCTTTGCCGCTTCGTGACCGGCATGAGAACGGGACGCTTTCAGGCCGCGCAGGGCGAGGCAACGATTTGCGGCGCTCTCGTCACGACCGATGACGACACCGGGAAGGCCTTGGACCTGACACCGGTGCGCGACGGCGGCGTGCTCGCGCCGCCGCCCTGAGGCAGATGTCCCGCAACCTGATCCTGCCCTTTCTTGCGTTGCTGATTGCCGGTGCCGGGTGGGGGCTGACCCAACCCTTGGCCAAGATTGCCGTGAGCGAGGGCTATCGGCAGTTCGGGCTGGTCTTCTGGCAAATGACGATCGGAGCTGTTGCGCTGGGCACTCTGCAGGCCGTCCGCCGCCGGCGGATCCGCCGGGACGCCCCGGCTCTCCTTGTCTATCTCCAGATCGCGCTGGTCGGCACGGTCATCCCGAACTCGGCCAGCTATGAGGCCATACGGCACCTTCCGTCCGGCCTTGTGTCAGTCCTGTTGTCGTTCGTGCCGATGTTCGCCTTCCCGATTGCCCTTGCGTTCAGGGTCGAGCGTTTCGTGCTGACCCGGCTGCTTGGCCTGTGCCTGGGTCTTGCAGGCGTTCTCCTGATCGTGGGTCCGGAAGCGAGCCTTCCCGAACGCGCAATGGTTGCGTTCGTGCCGCTCGCGCTGATCGCGCCCTTCTTCTACGGACTGGAAAGCAACCTGATCGCAAAATGGGGCACGGCGGGACTCGATCCGGTGGACGCGCTGTTCGGCGCATTGGTCCTTGGTTCCGCAATCACCTTCCCGCTTGCGCAGGCAACCGGGCAGTTCATTGACCCGAGGCCGCCATGGGCTCTGCCGGACATGGCGTTGCTTGCCGCGTCGCTTGTCCACGTGATGGCCTATTGCATCTATGTCTGGATGGTCGGGAGGGCCGGCGCCCTGTTCGCAGTCCAGGTGAGCTACCTCGTCACCGGGTTCGGCGTCTTCTGGGCGATGCTGCTTCTGGGCGAGATCTACTCGATCTGGATCTGGGCCGCCATATGCCTGATGCTGCTGGGAGTGTTCCTCGTCCAGCCGCGTCCGGGAGTCAGGGCGCTTGCGGGAGAGCCGGAAAGCGGGAAGATAAGGCAATGATGCTTGCACTTGCAGATTTGCACCCGGACGCACCGGCAATCGTGACTCTCGCGGTCGTGGCCGTGATGTTCGCGTTGTTCATTCGTGAAGTCTACCCGCCAGAGGTGACGGCCATCGCAGGCGCCGGTGCGCTCCTGGTGCTTGGCCTGCTGCCCTACGAGGAGGCGGTTCATGTCCTCGCCAATCCGGCGCCATGGACGATCGCGGCAATGTTCATCGTGATGGGCGCCCTTGTGAGGACAGGTGCGCTTGAATGGTTCACAAGGCTCGCCGAATCCAGGGCGGACGACAATCCGGCCATGGCGATCGGCGCGCTCATGGCCCTTGTCGTGGTCGCCTCGGCCTTCGTCAACAACACGCCCGTCGTTCTCGTGATGATCCCGGTCTTCGTCCAGCTGGCGCGGAAGCTGAAGATTTCGTCGTCCAAGCTGCTCATCCCGCTGTCCTACATGGCGATTTTCGGCGGCACCTGCACGCTGATCGGCACATCGACGAACCTTCTCGTTGACGGTGTTGCGCGGGCAGGCGGGATGGAGCCCTTCACGATCTTTGAGATAACCCCTGTGGCGGTCATCCTGGTCGTCTGGGGCGGCATCTACCTGCGCTTCCTGGGGCCGCGCCTCTTGCCGGATCGCGCGAGCATGGGGACGCTTCTCGGAGACAGGTCAAAGATGAAGTTCTTTACGGAGATCGCGCTTCCGGAGGACAGTGCGTTGATCGGGCAGGCGGTGACCGAGGTTGATCTCTTCAAACGTGGCGGCGTGAGATTGATCGATGTCCTTCGGGGCGACGCGTCGCTGCGGCGGGACCTGGATGCCGTCAGGTTGCAGGCGGGGGACCGCGTCGTCGTCCGCACCCAGATGGAGGAGCTCCTTGGCCTCAAGGCCAATCCGGACGTGCGGCTGGCCGAGAAGCTCTCGTCGCGGAAGACCTCGACGGTCGAAGTCCTGATTACGCCGCAGGCATCCCTGGTCGGACGCTCGCTCGGGGACCTCAGGCTGCGGCGGCGCTACGGGGTCTACCCGTTGGCGGTCCACCGCAAGAACGAGAACATCGGCCGGCAGCTTGACGACCTCGTGATCCGGGTTGGCGACACACTGCTTCTGGAGGGGGCCGCCGAGGACATTTCCCGGCTTGCGAGCGACACGGGCCTGGTCAACGTGTCCGAGCCGACTGCGCGGGCATTCCGGCGCGGGCACGCGCCGCTGGCGCTTGGCACGCTTGCCGGCATCGTGACCTTTGCGGCAATCGGCGCCGCGCCGATCCTGTTCCTTGCCATGATTGCAGTGGCGGTCGTGCTGCTGACCCGCTGCATTGATGCAGACGAGGCATTCTCGACCATAGATGGCCGGCTTCTCGGCCTGATCTTTGCAATGCTTGCCGTTGCCACCGCGATTGAGACCTCCGGCGCCATTCACCTGATCGTCTCGGCCATCGAGCCGCTCGTCTCGGCGCTTCCGCCGTTCCTGATCGTGTGGGCGATGTACCTGGTGACCTCGGTCCTGTCGGAGACAATCAACCACGCGGTGGCCGTGGTGGTGACACCGGTTGCCATCGGGCTTGCGTACTCCATCGGGGTTGATCCACGCCCCCTCGTCATCGCCGTGATGATCGCCGCCTCTGCAACGTTCGCGACGCCAATCAGCTACCAGACCAACATGATGGTCTACGGGCCCGGCGGCTACAGGTTCACGGACTTCCTCCGGGTCGGCATTCCGCTGAACCTGTCGACGGGGATTTTCGCGTCGTTGCTGATCCCGATCTTCTGGCCGCTTTGATGCACCGGCCTGCTGCGCGCCGCCCCCGGGGGCGGCGGCGTGCGGCCTCGCCGCAATGGT
>VXPN01000368.1 GCA_009839535.1 Boseongicola sp. SB0662_bin_57
CGACCGGGACATGAACGGCGCGCGGGGCATCATGCTGCGCGCGCTCTACGGCAACTTGGGCCGTTTCCGGGCGGCGGGCGACGATGTTGCGCTCGTTGCGGAATGAACCAAGTGACGTTCCATCTTCCTGAAGTAGGGAAGCACGTCCTTGAAGGACCATCCCGGCACCACCCTTTCCCAGTCGTCGAAATCCTGGCGCTGTGCACGCACATGGATGAGCCCGTTGATCGCCGAGGATCCTCCCAGTCCCCGGCCGCGCGGCCATGCGAGACGGCGCCCGTTCAGGTTCGGCTCCCGATCGGTTTGCAGGCACCAGTCGTAGCGCGGGTCGCCAATGGTCCTGAAATATCCGATCGGCACCCGAATGCACGGGTTTCGGTTTTGACCCCCAGCTTCGGGCTGCAGTACCCAGCGGGACGGATCGGCGCTCAGCCAGTTCGCCAGCACGCATCCTGCGGTACCGGCCCCAACCACGACATAGTTCCAGTCGCCCTCGAACATCCCGCCAGCCCGTCAGATGAAATGCGGCACCTCTTTCTGCGTCGGTCCCACGGAATACCGCGGCTTGGGTCTCGCGCCCCCCCAGCGGTCGGCTTCAAGCGATTGCAAATGCACCGTATGGCGCAGTTCCCGGCCCAAGGCCGGGTCGGCGAGGATCACTTCTGTTGCCGCAGCTTCCAGCGTCCTGACCAGCATGAAGCCGCGTGGCAGGGCGTCTTCGGCGCCACCGGCGGCAGCAACGAGGTCCGAGGGCGGTTCCAGATCGGAAAGCGCAATGCCGTTCAGCATCACGTCGCCGACATGACCATCAAGATTGTTGAGCCGCCAGGCGGCCCGCGCGGCGACGATCAGGCCGTTTGAAATGACTAGCGCTGGCAGGATCAGCGCACCGCCGCCAAGCGCCATCAGCGCATAGGCCGGACGGGCAGATGCGCGCGCCCCGATCTCCTGCCAGCAGTCGTGGGTCAGGAGCCCGAGTGATCGCCTTGTGCCATCGACCAGGAGGCAGTCGACAACGATGTCCGGCGTCGTGATCTGGCCTGCCGGACCGGTGACATGCGGTTTCAAAATGAACATCGTCACACTCCTCAGACTGGCGCCCACGTGATCATGCGGATCTCGCCGAGTTCGCGCTCCATTTTCTGCCAGCTATCGCCGCCGTCAACGCTCCGGAAGATCTGCCCGAAGATCGTTGCGGCGAAGAGCAGGCTCGTATCCGCGGCGTTCGTCCCGATGGACCAGATCGTGGAGTTTGCCGGGTGCGACATCTCGCATTCCGTCCAGCTCTCGCCAAAGTCCCTCGAAACCAGCAACTGTCCCGCCTCCCCGGACGGCTTGTCGCCGACCGAAGCGATGACGGTGTCCGAGTTTTCCGCTGGCTGCTTGAGCGAACGAAAGTAGTCCCATCTGGCTTGCGGCACGACGAGCTGCTCCCAGGTCGCGCCGTCGTCGTCCGAACGGTGCACCCCGTCTTCGGTCGAGCACAGCACGGTTCGACTCCCGTCTTCACGGTCGCGGAAGACCAGATCATGGGTGTCATTGTCGTGCAGGCCGCGGATGATCAATTCCCAGGTCCGGCCACGGTCGGTCGACCTGAACACCCCATCGATCTCCACCGTGATCCAGATTGTGTCGGCGTCCGTCGGGTCGAAATGGACCGACGTCACTCTCGATGTATTGATGAACCAGCACTCCGTCGACGCGTCGAGGTTCGAGCGCGTCCAGGTCGCGCCGTTGTCTTCAGAGATGAAAATCTCGGCCGGCCTCGTCCCGCAGACAATGCAGTCCGGATCAGCGGGGGATTGCGCGATCTTCAGGATGTGAAGCCCTTCCATCGGTGACGGGACATGGTCGAACCGCCCGGCTTCCTCGCTGAATCGATAGAGACCCTGATCTGAACCCACGAGCAGTTCGCCCGGCCGGTCCGCATGCGTGCAAACGGCCCAGGTGCGCGCCTCGTTGTAGAATCCTCCGGTCGGAGTCAGAAGGCGGCTCCAGCTGACGCCTTCGTCCTCGCTGAACCAAACACTTTGCATGGTTGCGGCGTACGCCTTGTAAGACATTTCCGATCCCTCTCGGACTCTCACGTCTTCCTTGCCCACCATGATCCCACTAGCGTCCGTGTCAACGGGTTATTTCGGCGGGCCGCAAGCGAACGGCGCATTCCGGCAGGAAATGGGCATGGCAAAAGCGTTGGCAGTTCGGAGCCGCGCGCGCCCATCTGCACCTTTCCGCCAAGGATGCGTGACCGCCTCCACGGTCGCGGTGCCAACAGCTTGCGTGGGAAGCGCGCGTGCCGGCGCGAGCACGTGCAGAAATCCGATCCACCAGCGGCACGAACGCCTTGCGACAAGGCCGCATCGTCCTTGACAAAATGCCTCACCGAAACTCTTTCGGGAGCGAACGCCTGGGCGGCGGGACAAGTCTTGCTGGATCTTCGGTGTCGATGAAGTTCAATGAAGGACATTCCAGGGCATGCTGCGCCGTTCCGTCACCAAGGATTCCGCCCTGCTGGATCGTCCACCAAGACTGGCAATCTGGCGTGACGGTCACGAGCGGAACACCTTGACCACACATTGTCGCTTCACTACCGCATATGTTGTCTGAATTGGCACACAAGGGATCCAATCAATGGTGGTTGCACCATATCCGGCAGGACGCTTCAGGCGCGCCCGGCGAACGGAGTCACTTAGGCGGCTTGTCCGCGAAAGCGTTCTTTCCGCCGACGACCTGATCTGGCCCGTGTTCGTGCACGACGGCCAGGATGGCGAAACGCCGGTACCGGCAATGCCAGGCGTTTCGCGGCTGACGGTGGACCGGTTGGTCAAGGCGGCGCGCGAGGCCGCCGACGCGGGCATCCCGGCAATTTGCCTCTTTCCCTGCATCGACACTTCCCTGAAGACCGAACGGTGTGAAGAGGCATGGAATCCGGACAACCTGTCGAACCGCGCCACGCGCGCTGTCAAGGAGGCAGTGCCGGAGATCGCGGTCATGACCGACGTGGCGCTCGACCCGTACAACATCAATGGCCATGACGGCATCGTGCGTGACGGGGAAATCGTGAACGACGAGAGCGTGGACGTCCTCGTCCGGATGGCGGTTGCGCAGGCAGAGGCCGGAGCCGACATACTTGGTCCGTCCGACATGATGGACGGGCGCGTCGGGGCAATGCGGCAGGCGCTTGAGGCCGCCGGCCACAAGAGCACATGCATCCTGAGCTACTCGGCAAAGTATGCGAGCGCTTTCTACGGTCCCTTTCGCGACGCAGTTGGAGCTTCCGGACTGCTGGTCGGCGACAAGAGGACCTACCAGCTCGATGCCGGCAACTCGAACGAGGCATTGCGCCTCATCGAACGCGACCTTGCCGAGGGGGCGGACATGGTGATGGTCAAGCCGGGATTGCCGTATCTCGACATCTGCCGCCGAGCGTCGGACGCGTTCCGCGCGCCTGTCTTCGCCTACCAGGTTTCTGGCGAATACGCGATGATCAAGGCTGCCGCCGAAAACGGATGGGTCGATGGCGACCGGGCCATGATGGAGAGTCTTGCCGCCTTCAAACGGGCCGGATGCGCAGGCATTCTGACCTACTTTGCCATGGATGTTGCTCGGGCACTTTCCCAGTGACCAACGGCGCCGCCGGGAATCCTGGGAGTTCCCAGGCATTGCCTGGCGTACGAGCGCCAGCTGCTGCCAGGATCCTGAGACAGCGGAGCGGAAAGGCGTTTCTCGTGGTTCGCACGCAATCAGCTTGCAAATTCAACTTGCTCCTTTGGGCGGGAATGCCGATAGGCCTCTTATGCTGAAGACCCGAGTCATACCGTGCCTGGACGTGGCTGACGGCCGCGTTGTGAAGGGCGTGAATTTCGTCGATCTCGTCGACGCCGGAGATCCGGTCGAGGCAGCAATCGCCTACGATGCGGCCGGGGCTGACGAACTTTGCTTTCTCGACATTCATGCAACGCACGAAAACCGCGGCACGATGCATGATCTCGCGACGCGAACCGCCGAACACTGCTTCATGCCCTTGACGGTGGGTGGTGGCGTTCGAACGGTCGAGGATGTCCGCGCCCTCTTGCTGGCCGGAGCGGACAAGGTCTCCTTCAATTCAGCGGCAGTGGCGGATCCACACGTAGTGGCACGCGCAGCGGAAAGGTTTGGCTCGCAGTGCATCGTTGTTGCGATCGACGCAAAGTCAACGGGATCGGGCAAGTGGGAGATCTTCACGCATGGCGGGCGACGCGCGACCGGAATCGACGCCGTGGAGTTTGCGCAAGCCGTCGAAACAAGAGGTGCAGGCGAGATCCTGCTCACCTCCATGGACCGGGACGGGACTCGTGCGGGATTTGACATCCCGCTGACCCGAACGATCGCAGACGCCGTGTCAGTCCCCGTGATCGCGTCCGGCGGCGTCGGCGCGCTGGATCATCTGGTTGAAGGCGTGACAAAGGGCGGCGCCAGTGCTGTATTGGCCGCATCGATTTTCCACTTTGGAGAGTTTTCAATTGCCGAAGCAAAGGCGCACATGTCGG
>VXPN01000357.1 GCA_009839535.1 Boseongicola sp. SB0662_bin_57
CTGCATTGCTGCCACCGGAACATGAGCCTTGAATTCGGCATTGTCGAGGAGGGCGGCATTCGCTGTTCCTATCATGGCTGGAAGTACGGGCTCGATGGAACGATCCTCGAGACACCCTGCGAACCTCCGGCCAGCCAGGTCAGGACACGCGCGTGCCTGGGCGCCTACCCTGTCATTGAATCCAAGGGACTTGCGTTCGCCTACATGGGGCCTCCCGAGGAACAGCCCCCGTTTCCGGTGATGGACACGTTCGACGAGGCAGGCGACGAAATGCTGCCATACCTCATCGAGTCTCCGTGCAACTGGCTTCAGGTGATGGAAAACGCATGGGACCCTTTCCACGTCGTGTACCTTCACACGCTTGCGGTGCGCAGCCAGTTCATCGACGCATTTGCCGAAATGCCGATGATCGAGTTCCACGAAAGCCGGACGGGGGAATTCTACACCAACGTCCGGCGCGTGGACGACATAGTCTGGATCCGGTGCCATGATCACATGCTGCCAAGCTTCACGCAAAACGGCGGGCACTTTCCCGTGCCGGACAAGCCCCGATACTTCGGGCGCTGCGGACTCAGTCGCTGGATAACCCCGGTGGATGACACGCACACGCTGGTGATCGCATGGCGCCATTTCCGCGACGGCGACGACCCCCGCGGCCTGACTGACAAGTCAAAGGTCGGCTTCGGGACGACCGACTTCTATGGCCAGGGACCTGACCGCACCTACGAACAGCGCCAGCGCGACCCGGGCGACTTTGACGCATGGGTCAGCCAAGGGCCGAAGAACGTCCATGAGCGCGAGAACATGGGCTTCACGGACAGAGGCGTCGCAAAGGCCCGGCGCCTGCTGCGGAACGCCATCCGCTCCGTTGCCTCCGGGAACCCTGCGCCACAGCCGACGGACGGATTCGACGGCGTGATCCCGACCTACGGAGGCGACACGATGCTCAGGATTCCCAAGCAGGAAGGCCGTGATGACGGGGCGGTCCTCAAGGAGATCTCCATTGACATCGCGGAAATCTACAAGTCCGGCGATCACCTGCAGGGGGACGCGAGAAACGAGTTCATCCGGTCGCGTCTCAAGGAATACGAGGCACGCTGGCAATGACGCGCGTTTCCATAAATCCCGGCCGTGTCGACTGGTCTGGCGAGAATCCGGGAATCTACCTGAAGTCCGACCCCTCTGCCGACAGGTACGACGCCCTTGCCCTGTTCTTTCGCGTTGTCCTGTCCCCCTTCGGCCGCGGACATGCCGGGCTGGTCGTCGGCCAGCCAGACAGCGACGCCGGATGGCCCGACGCACCCAACTTCATCATGACCGACAACCAGCGCATGATGCGCTGGATCGTGGATGGCTGGGTGTCGAAGATGCCGACTTTCGTCGGCAAGTCCGGCCTGAAGTCCATGGCCTGGCTTGATTGCGACAGCGTCGAAAGGCGACCGGGCGACCTGAGGACCCGATACTCGGAAACCGTTCGAGGATCCGGCGTGACCCTTGAAATGATCTGGCGCGACATGGGTCCGCCCCTGCCCGTCGAGGTCACGAAGGAGAACTCGGCCACCAAGGCCCACGAGATGTACTCCGTGTTTCTGGAAGCGAGATCCGCGGAGGTGCGCGTGAACGGGACGCCGCTCCCTGGCCGGGTGGCCGAGCGGCCGTTCTTTGGCCGCACGATGTCGACCGCCTTTCTCGCGTTTTCCGAAACCTGGGTTACGCCAACGGAGGATGCCTGATGCCGTTGAGCGCGCCAATCACGCCGGGCACTGTCGACTGGACCGGAGAAAACCCCGGCATTCTCCTGAAGGATGACAGCGGTGCATTCACCGCCATGGCGCTCTTCTTCCGGGTGGCCTGGTCTCCGGTCGGCCAGGGCCAGGTTCTCTGGCTTTACGGCTCTCCCGCATCGCAGGTCGGCACGCCCGACGCCCCGAACATCGTTTTGGCCGACAACGTCGATCTTGCCGCTTACCTGAAATCGAATTTCGTGGGCCGTCTCGGCGCCTTCCGCGACGCGCCGGCATTCGACCGCATGACACCCCGCCTTGCCCAGGCCGTGCGGAGCTCCGGTGACCCGATGGGTCACCGATACGCCGAGACCATAGCCGGAGAGGGCTTGTCCGTGGAACTGGTTTGGGAAGACCTGGAACGGCCAAGAGCGCTGGAACTTGCGCCTGACCAGGTGGGCACAGGCGCGCACACCATGTTCACCCTCCTCGTTGCCGCAAGAAGCGCGCAGATCATCGTCAATGGCCGCGCCCTGCCTGGCGAGGTGGGCAGCCGCGTGCAGGCCGGTCTCGAGACGACGACCGCCTTTCTCTATTTCAGCGAGACGTGGGTGATCCCGCCTGGCGCCGAATGACGCAACGTCAATGCGACAGGCTGGCGTTCGACCGGGCCATGGTCACGCAACCGGTCTGGAACAGGTTCGACCTGGCGCGCGACGTGACCGGCATCGCAGACAACGTCCTTCTCCATGCCGGACCGCCCTTCACCGACCCTGGCGCGATCACCCGGCCAATCCTGAACTCGGCATGCGTTGCAGCGGTCTACGAAGGGCTTGCGCCAAGCCTTGACATGGCTGAGCGCATGATATCGTCCGAAGAAATCCTTCTGAAACCGGCTCAGGACGTGAACGTCGTTGCTCCGCTTGCGGCCGTTGTCAGCGCCTCGATGCCGCTGCATTCCGTCTACGATGCGTGGCGAGGGCAGCACCGCACCTATGCCCCGATCAACGGCGGAAACCGACCGTCCCTCCGTCTTGGCCTGAAGTCGGAAGCCGTGCTGGATCACGTGAGATGGCTCAACACCCGCTGCCTGGACGTGCTTCAGGGGGGTCTGGCAGAAGGAATCGCCCTCGTGCCGCTGGCCGTCGAAGGCCTCAAGGGCGGCGATGACTGCCACGGGCGAACGCCGGTCGCCGGCGCTGCGCTTGTCCGCGAATTGATCGACCGTTCGCCGAACGGCATCGGCGATGACGAGGCCCTTGAGTTTCTCAAGGGATCTCCCAGCATCTTTCTCAATCTTTGGATGGCGGCAACCAAGCTGATGATGAGCCGGGCAGAGGGCGTTTCGGGTTCGGGCCTTGTCACCGCGGCAGGCGGCAACGGACGCGACGTCGGCATCCAGGTTTCCGCATTCCCGGGACGCTGGTACACCGTCCCTGCCACGCCGCCCGAAGGCACGTTCGACGTTGACCTGCCGCCGTCCCGTGCGTTGGGCGCCATAGGCGACAGCGCCGTCGTCGATGCGTTCGGCCTGGGCGCGATGGCAGAGGCGGGCAACGAACCGCCAACCTCGCCTGGGTCAGGTTGCGGCATGTCGATCGGAGAGCACCCCTGTTTCAGGGGCACGGGACTGAAACTCGGCATCTCTGCGACGGCCATCGCCGAAAGCGGACACGCACCACAGGTCAGCCTTGGAATTCTTGATTGCGAAGGGAAACTGGGACGCCTGGGTGGCGGCCTCTATCAAATGCCGGTCTTGCCCTTCAGGCAAGCGGCCGAGGATGTGCTTGCCCGCCGGCAATCATCTTCCTGCTGACATGTCGTGCATGCGGGCCAGGCGTTCGAGCTGACAGAGCGACTGCCGTTCCGGAGTGGCCGCCGGCAATGAGACGGGCCTGTTCGGTTCGCGGTGCGTTTCCGACCCCTTCAGGACGATCCGGACCAGATGGCCGTCGCCGGCTTGGCACCCTTCCTTCGGCGGTCGTGCCGGTCTCTTCTCAATGTATTCGGCAAGATGCGTCCGAGTGCCCGAAATGATGCATCACTGAATTTCCTGGTCGGAATGCAAGTCTTGATCGGCATGGGCAAGACCTTTTGGCGGTCGTTTCCGATGCAGTTCTCGCCCAAGGCAGTGAAGTGTTGGCGATTGCGAACAATGTTGATCTCACCATCATTCGGCAAGCTTCTCGATCTTGCAAGAACGGGAGCGTCCATGACTTGACGGGCTCTTCATTCAGGGGTCGGGCAGGAATCCTCGCAGATCAAGGGGCCGGCGGCCGGTTCCGGCGGATCCGGCCTGTCACTTGCAAGGCAACATCCCTGACGAGATCGATCTCCAAAGGCCGAAGGCCCGGCCCTGCATCTCCGTCGGCGTCGCCAGCGATTGGAAGGCATGGTCCGGACTGCCCGGCAGCGTCACCTCGTTCGCCATCTGCGTGGCAAAGTCGGCGGGCAGCGTCGTGAAGAGTCGGATCTGGATTGTCGTGCCGGTCTACGCGATCGTCGCGATGATCCGGAAGCGCCTGAAAGTCCGGGATGGCCTTCACGCGATCCAGCAGATTCTGAATGTCACGATCTTCGAAAAACCTATTTGAATCAAGTTCTTGACGTGACGGAGCTTCAGATCCAGCGGGACGGCCCCAGCAATCGGTTGAATTCATTCGACCTTTGATGGAACAGTAGTGGCGCGACATAGGAAATGACCAGATTAGGAGGATCAAGGATGACGAGATGCATTGCTGTCATCGGCCCGTCAGCAGTTGGCAAGTCCGAACTCATAGACCAGATGGCCA